>JAFACO010000554.1 GCA_023425485.1 Bacillota bacterium | reverse complement strand
GGATAGGAGTGATCCCAGTGATGTGAAGAACCTTAGCAGATTTTAAATAATCTAAATCAATATCAGTTTTTGATAAATATGTAGCTGCCGAGTTTTCACGATAATAGGATACTTCAGTTGCATCTTCATTATTGGGCTGCTTAAACATGATTCCAGAAGAATGAAGTGTGTCGGTTGTTACACGGGAGGTATCAACACCTTCCTGGTGTATGGTGTTTAATATATACTCGCCAAAGCTATCCTTACCCAGTCGGCTGATCCAGCCGGCAGTATGACCGAGACGAGCAACACCTATGGCAGTATTGCTTTCGGCACCTGCAATCCGTAAATGAAAGCAGGGAGCCTTTCGTATCGGTAAGCCGCCTTCTGGTGAAAAGGCGGCCATTGTTTCCCCTATGGTAATTAGATCAGGCATAAAATTCCTCCTTGTGTATAAAAAATTAGCTGAGTTATGTCAATTTATCAAAGTCAACAGGTATGGTTTTTAAAATGGTTTCAATTTTGTTTTTAGCATTTAAGAGCAAGTGCTGAATTAATTCAGCTTTTTCCATGGTATAACGGAACGTTGGAAGTGCAACACTGATAGCAGCAACAATTTTGTTGTTTTGTCTTATCGGTATAGCAATACATCTGATAAACAAATTGGATTCTTCCACCTCGTAAGCAAAACCACATTGATTAGCGGAAGTTAACTGATCATACAATAAGGAATAATCAGTAACCGTATGCTCTGTAAGTGCTTTGAGGCCTTCGGGATATAAGCGCCTTAAGTCACTTAAGGAATGATCCATTAATAAAGCTTTCCCTAATCCGGTACCATACGCTGGTATACTGCGACCAACAGACGAAATCATTCGAATTGGTTCTGGTGAATCAATTTTTGCCAGGTAAATTGTATCGCCATTGCTTAAAACTGCAAAATGACTGGCTTCTGCACATACATTTGTAATGTTTTGCAGCTCATGGACAATTTCATTCATTATATTAAAGTTATCTAAGTAAGCACTGCCGATTTTATAGGCTGTCACACCGATGGCATATCGACCACTGTTAACCTCCAAGGAAAGATAATTCCTATCCAATAAGGTATGAAGAATAGGAAACAAGCTGCTTTTTGGAGCATCAATTTTAGCTGCAATCTCAGTTAAGGTATATCCTTGGCTATTACCATTGGATATTAATTCTAAAATATCTAGTACTCGGCTGGTGGAACGGTGATCCACTTTGTCTGCCATTTGAAACCCTCCCGTGTTCTGTTTTTTTGTTATTAGGTGAACTGAATACCTATATACGAATTTACTAAATCGTAACATTCGAAAAACTGTTTGTCAATGTTAAATGTGTTATTTGTCTAAATACTTACAAAAAATCAATTATAAAAGTCAAAATAGTAAATAATTTATCTAAAAAAACCGATTATTACCCTTGTCAAAATAAAATACCTATGCTACAATGAGTTCACGCCGAAGTTCTTAATTACATATTCAGTTCGTATATACGAACAGTAGTGAGGCAAAAGCAAATTATTATATGTATAGGAGGATTAAGTATGAAAAAAAGATTTCTTGCTATTACTATCCTAAGTGTATTGCTTACAACTGCATTGGTAGGCTGCTCCAAAGGTAGTACCCCAGACAAGGACAATGATTCAAATTCAAACCAAGGTTCAGAGCCTACAAAAATAACTGTATGGGCATGGGATGATAATTATAATATCCCTATCATGCAGCTGGCTGGTGAATATTACAGCGAAGAAAATCCTAATGTTACAGTTGAAGTAATCAGTCTTGCGAAAGAGGATGTTTATACTAAACTTCAAACAGGATTAACAGCAGGTGGAAGTGGTTTACCGGATATTGTACTTATGGAGGATTATGTTTCTGGTAAGTATCTTAAGACCTTTAAAGGAAGCTTTGCGGATTTAACAGATACTGTAGATTATTCCAATTTCCTTGATTTTAAAGTAGATGCAGTAAGTTATGATGGTAAACAATATGGCGTACCACTTGATACTGGCGCATCCGTATTATTTTATCGTACAGACTTAATTCAGCAAGCTGGTTATACCGATGCTGATATGCAAGATTTGACTTGGGAAAAATTCATTGAAATAGGTAAAGCTGTTAAAGATAAAACTGGTTCAAGTATGATTGTTGAAATGGCAGCAAACAAAACAACCTTACTTCGTTCCATGATGCAATCAGTTGGTCAGTGGTATTTTGATGCAAATGGCGAAATTAATATTGCAAATAATATTGCTTTAGAAAAAGGATTCGCCTTAATTAAAGAAATGAAAGATAGTGGTATCTTATTTGAAGCGGAAGGTACTGGAGATCGTGCAGGTGCACTTAATAATGGTACTGTAGCTAGTATTATTAATGGACCTTGGATGGCTTCTACGATTAAAGCGGCAGAAGATCAGTCCGGTTTGTGGAGAATAGCTTCCACCCCTAGATTTAGCGATATTGATGGTGCAGTGAATGCTTCTAACTTGGGCGGCTCCTCCTGGTATGTACTGGATTCCTCTAAGAATAAAGAAGTGGCAGCAGATTTATTAAGTAAAGTATACGCATCAAATACAAAATTCTATGAAGATATCATGCTTGCACATGCTTGTGTATCAGGTTATGTACCTGCATTAAGTGGTCCTGCATTTGATACAGAAGATGAGTATTTTGGTGGACAAAAGATCTATACCATCTTTGCTGATACGCTTGCTAAAGTACCTGGTGTTAACTATGGCGGTTACGTTGCTGAAGCGAATGATGCTGTTACAGCGGCCTTCTCCGGTGTATTAACAAGTGATGCAGATATTAAGACTGCGCTGGGAGATGCAGAGGCACAGCTTAAAAATCAGTTGGGCAGATAATAAATATGGATTTAACCGGAATGACGGGGATTATGTCATTCCGGTTAATATATGTACATGACAACATAATATTCGAATGATGCGAAGTTTGTTGTATACTGGCAGGTAATCTAAAATGCTGAATAGGAAGTGAAAGTATGAAAAAAAGAACAAAAACATTAATTAATTATAATGCTTACGGCTGGTTCTTTGTATCCTTTGCTGTTGTATTATTCTGTGTATTTACCATTTATCCAGCGATAGAATCGATATGGCTATCCTTTCAGACTTTTGATGAAGGTGCTTTTCGTTTTTCAGGACTTGATAACTTTAAGCGAATGCTGGGAGACAAGTTGTTTCTGAAATCAATGGGAAATACATTTATATTTTTAATTATTCAAGTACCCATTATGAAGTTGTTGGCACTTGCTTTCGCTTCAATGCTAAATAGTCCTAAGTTAAAAATGAAAGGGATTTTACGTACAAGTATTTTCCTTCCTTGTGTTACAAGCTTGGTTGCTTATTCGGTATTATTTAAAATGATGTTCTCCCAAAATGGTCTTATAAACCACGCCTTACAAACCCTTGGAGTTATGGGTGAATCAATTCAGTGGTTACAGGATCCAATTTGGGCAAAAGTAATAATTATGATAGCGTTAACCTGGCGTTGGACTGGGTATGATGTTATCTTCTTGTTGGCAGCTATGCAAAATATACCGGCTGAAACTTATGAAGCTGCACGAGTTGACGGCGCAAACGCTTGGCATACGTTCTGGAAGATTACAATACCTCAGTTAAAACCTACTTTGCTTCTGACTATAATTATGTCCACTAACGGAACCTTGCAGCTTTTTGATGAACCAATGAATATTACCATGGGCGGACCTGCAAATGAAACATTAACTATGTCCCAATACATTTACAATCAATCCTTTGTATATTCACCAAATCTAGGCTATGCTTCAACGTTATCCTATGTAATTGTATTCATTATGATTATACTGGCGATTATACAATTTAGAATTACGGGGGATGATGCAAAATGAAAAACAAATCTTCTTTTACTATAACAACGACGAAAATAAATAGAGTTATTACTTATATTATATTGATTTTAGCAGCCTTGGTATCGGTTTTTCCTTTCTTCTGGATGCTTGTTGGCTCTACGAACAACAGTGCTGATATTACCCTGGGTAGTTTGTCCTTTGGCTCTGTATTAGGGGAGAACTGGAATAATCTTGTGGAAAAGGCATCCATATTACGTATTTTTGTAAACTCTACAAAAGTAACTGTAATTTATACCTTTTTATCCGTCTTAATATGTTCCATGGCTGGTTATGGATTTGAAAAATATCGGAGTAAAGCAAGAAATATTGTTTATTCTCTGTTTTTATTATCAATGATGATTCCTTTTGCTTCACAGATGATTCCGCTCTTCAAAATGATGAGTAAATGGAATTTGTTGGATACACATACTGCAGTTATTATACCTACCTTGGCAATGCCTTTTTTGGTGTTCTTTTTCCGCCAAAGCTTCATATCCTTTCCAACTGAAATCATTGAAGCTGCACGTATTGATGGTGCACACGAGTTAAAGATATTCTTTCGATTGGTAATTCCGCCAATGAAAGCGACCTTTGCAGCAGGTATTATTTATGCCTTTATGAAGCAATGGAATAATTATTTATGGCCGTTAATTGTGCTGCAGACCAATGAACAAAAGACCTTTACATTATTACTGTCTTCATTATCCTCGGCATACTTTGTTGATTATGGACAGCTTATGCTTGGAATTGTCATAGCTACCATACCAATCTTGTTTGTGTTTTTAACAATGCAGAAGTACTTTGTAACCGGTATTGTCGGATCATCGAAATAATAAGGAGTATTATATA
>JAFACO010000549.1 GCA_023425485.1 Bacillota bacterium | reverse complement strand
CCGTATGAACCTTGCCTAAATCCTCATTCTGATTTAAAATACTGATGAGCAAAGGAGAACAGCTGATCATAGTAATTTCTTCTTTGTAAATTAGTGTTAGGAGTGCATTTACATCCATAACACATTCTTTTTGGGCAATTACTATTTTACCTCCAGTAATAAGCAATGGGTAAACTTCCTCAACAAAAGTATCAAATGAACAGGAGGCTTGCTGAAGCATCACATCCGTTGCATTTATTTTAAACTCGTATTTAAACGCCTCTACATATGCAAGGACATTCCCATGCTCTACCAAAACTCCTTTTGGCTTTCCTGTTGAACCAGATGTATATATAACATACATTAGCTGGTTTCTTCTTATGCTTTGGAATGATGGATTGCTATCGGCTAAGCTTGTATTATGTATTAATTTCACAACTTCACAAATCTGTTTTACTTTAAAAGCTTCACATGTTTGTATTTGATCTGTTAACAATATGGAAACATCAGCATCCTGTAAAATATCAGCAGCTCGATGAATTGGCGTTCCCGTATCAATCGGCAGATAGCATCCACCAGCTTTTATAACCCCTAACATAGATACAATCATCTCAATCGAAGGTGTAATAAATAATCCAATAATAGTATCTGCTTTTACACCAAGGTCCTGCAGTCTATGTGCAACCCTGTTTGATTGCCTATTTAATTCCTGATAGGTAATTGTATTTTCACCACTACTTACCGCAACGGCGTTGGGAGTTAATACAACTTGTTTCTCAAAAAGCTCTACAATGCTTGTTTCTTGTGTTCGAGGAACCCGCTTCTTATTAAAACTCAGTATTTTTTTGACTTCAGAACTAGATACAAAGGGTATGTTTTTAATACAGAACATTGGATTATCAATAGCCTCTTTTATTAAAACAGTATAATTCATCAATAAATGCTGCATTTTTTCTCTAGTGAACAAATCGGTGCAATATTCCAATTCACATTCGAAGTTTTCTCCAAGTTCATTGATATCTAACGTGATATCGAATTTTGATGTACCTCCGGGCAAATGCTCCGTTTTAAATTCTGTATCACCGATTTCAAATTTATAATGATTCAAATCATTCATACTGAACATTGTATCAAATAAAGGATTCCTGCTTTGTTCTCTATTGATGTTTATACTTTGTACCAACTCTATAAAAGGGTAATCCTGATTATTTAATCCATTTATCACCAACAGCTTGATATAATTTAAAAATTCTATAATGGATAGATTTTCATCAATCTCAGCACGTAAAGCCAATGTATTTACAAACATGCCTATCATTGAATCTACGTTTGGATTTGTTCTTCCTTCTACAGGTGTTCCGACAATTATGTCTTTTTGTGAACTGTATTTATGCAGTAATAAGTAATAACAAGCCAAGAAAAACATATATGTGGTTAACTTTTTTTCTTGACACAATTCCCTTACTGCATTACTCAGCTCTTTATTAAGTTCTAAAGATATTCTATCCCCCTTAAAGCTCTGAATACTTGGCCTTTGATTATCCAAAGGCATTGATAATAGAGGAATCTCCTTTTCATAAATATTCTTCCAATAATCCCTTTGCTGCTTAATATAGTCACTATCCACTAAGCTGTTCTGCCATGCAGCAAAATCCTTATACTGTAGTTTTAATTCTGGCAGCTCCTCGCCTTTATATAAACTGATTAATTCATTGATTAGTATGCTTATTGATTTGGCATCTCCTATAATATGGTGCATATCCATAAAAAGCTTATACATGTGCTTTCCATAATGAAGTAAACATACTCGAAGCAGAGGTGCTTCCTCTAACCGAAACATCTTTATAAAATCTACTTTATGCTTTTCAATATCAATATAACTGCATTTAATGGTTTGTAATTTAAAATCTATTTCTTCTAATATATTTTGGACTACTTCACCGTCTTCCAGCTTAAATGCTGTACGTAAAATTTCATGTCTTTGAACTATTCTCATAAAAGCAGCTTCCAGCCTATTTACGTCTACTTCACCTTTTATATCAAGTATACAAGGCATGTTATAAGTAGTATCAACACCTTCTGCCTGTGAAAGAAAAAAAAGATTCTTTTGGGCAAAAGAAGTACAATAATTATCATTTGCTTCGACATTCTCTATTTTAAAATCTGTTTCATCTTTTAAAGAAGTTAAACATACTGCTAATTTACTAACTGTTGGTTGTTCAAATATTAGTTTCATTGGAATAAGTACATTAAAGACTTTAAAAATTCGTGAAGTTAACTGTCCAGCTTTTAACGACTGCCCACCCAGCTCAAAAAAATCATGATGGATTCCCAACTGCTCCACTTGTAAAATCTCCCTAAAGAGAGATAACAGTTTTTCCTCTGTCTCATTTGTTGGAATACCCTTAGTTCCTTCTGTTGCAATGCATACTGGTTCAGGTAACGCCTTCTCATCCAATTTACCTGCAGGGGTAGTTGGTATATGAGTAATAAAGAAAATATGACTAGGTATCATATATTCTGGCAGTTGATTTGATAAAATTCTATGAATTTCTTTTGCTTCGACTTCAATCTCCGAAACTAAATATGCACATAACAACGTATTTGCCTCACCCTTCATACAGACAATCGCATGCCTTATATACGAGATATTTTCCAAACATTCTATTATTTCATTAATTTCAACCCTATATCCTCTTATTTTCAACTGCTTATCTTTTCGCTGAAGAAATTCGATTGTTCCGTTAGCTAACCATCTGCAGATGTCTCCGGTCCGATACATTCTCTCATTATTTTCATATGGATTAATTACAAATTTTTGTTCTGTCAGTTCTAATTTGTTTATATAGCCTCTTGCTATACCATTTCCGCTGATACATAATTCTCCTTCCATTCCGATTGGGCATAAGTTATCATCTTTATCCAAGATATAAACCCGTGTATTAGCAATTGGTTTTCCAATTGAAATTATGTTATCCTCTGGAATTAAGTTTCTGCAAATGGTTGTAGCAACACTGTTTTCCGTCGGTCCATATTCGTTAACAATCTCCAATTCATTTTTCAGTACTTTACTTTTTTCTATCTGCTTTTTAGATACTTTTTCACCTGCTAATGTAATCACTTTTACAGATTCTAAATCTTTTTGCGAAAAACATTCTAATAATATTTCATAAAAGGAT
>JAFACO010000544.1 GCA_023425485.1 Bacillota bacterium | reverse complement strand
TTACAATACATTTTAAAGGTTCGCCAAAGGTATGTACTGGATTAACTTCAGAAGATAACTTAACACATTTGGTTTTATGAAAAGCCACATAATCTGAAAAACCATCCATATTTGGTAACAAGGCAGTAACTAGATCACCTTCATTAAATTCTGTTACATTTTCACCAACAGCTACCACAACACCGCCACACTCATGACCAACAGTCAAAGGGTAATCATTAATTAATCCCTTCCAATGATTTAACTCCCAATTACATAGACCACAAACTTCCACCTTAACCAGCACCTCGTCCGGTCCATTTACAACATCAAGTTCACGCAATTCAATACTTCTTGGTGCAACCATATATGCTCTTCTCGACTTCATATTCAACCTCCAAATTAAATTGTTATTCAAATTCTTAAGTCTTTACGCTTTAAAAATCTTTTAAATCCAACATACTTATTCTTATCTAAATTAATAAATTCCGTAGGTTATCCCTTTACTCCACCTAGAGTTAACCCCTTTACAAAGTATTTTTGAAGAAATGGGTAGATAATCGCAACTGGTAAAATCGTAATAATAATTCCTGCCATTTGAATTCCTGTTGGGTAGGCATTCGGCCTCACACTCTCCGGTATTTGAGATACTACAGAGCTAATGGACTGTATCATATTACGAATATGCAACTGTAGCGGCCACTTTTCTACGGTTCTCATAAATAACATACCATTGTACCACTCGTTCCATCTGTCAACTCCGTAGTATAAAGCAATTGTTGCAAGCATGGGCTTAGATAATGGTAATGCAATTCTTACCAATATGGTTATTTCTCCTGCTCCATCTATCTTCGCAGCTTCCCTCATTTCTTCCGGAAGCCCCTGGAAATAGGTTCGCATAATCATCATGTTCATAATGCTGATACCAAAGGGGAGAATCATTGCGGCATAGTTATCAATGAGTCCCATATTTTTAATCAATAGGTATCCAGGAATTAAACCTCCTTGAAAAAACATCGTAAATACGACAAAGAAGTTTACTATTTTTCTACCTGGAATTGGCTTTGAAAGTACATATGCCAAGGTTACTGTAAGGAATAGGTTATAGGGCACACCTAGCAGTACAATAATGAAGGTTGTACGAAAGCCATATAAAAGTGACTTCCAGCTAAAGATAAACTGATATGAGCTGAAATCAAGTGCCGGTGGAAATAGTAGAAATTTATTTTTTACAGCTACTCCATAAGGCACAATGGAAGTCAAAAAGCTGCTGTAAAATGGATATAATATGATTAATCCATAAAAGCATAATAAAAAAACTAATATAATGCTGGACACTTTCGGCCTCTTTATTTTTTTATGTTTCTTTACAGATGGGCTAATGTTATTTTTCATTGTCTCTCCTTATATAAGCTTGGCATTTTTGTCAAATTTACCAATAACAAAATTAGCAACCAGTAAAAGCACACAATTGGTAACTCCCTTGAAAAGTCCTACCGCCGTACTCAAACTGTAATCAGCTGATTGTACAAAGGATATACGATAGATGTAAGTATCTATAATGTCCGCTGTACTATAAACGGTCGGATTATAAAGGTTAAAAATCTGATCAAAATCTCCATTTAGAGCATTTCCAACCTGTAAAATCAGGAGAATTGCTGCTGTTCCCATAATAGATGGCCAGGTGATATGAAGCGCACATTTTAATCGATTTGCACCATCTATCTTGGCACTTTCATATAGGGAAGGGTCAATGGAGGCGATGGCTGCCATATATATGATGCAGGACCAGCCAGCTTCTTTCCAGATAGTTGTAAAAATCAAAATTATTCGAAATACAATTCCACTACTTAACCATTTAATAGAGGAACCTCCTACTGCTTCCAGCATACCATTGATGGCACCATCCGTAGCGAATAGAGCCAGCATGATACCAGCAATTGTTACCCAGGATAAGAAATGCGGTAAGGTAAAGATGACCTGCAAGGTCCTCTTTAATTTTGTTGAAACAAGTTCATTTAATCCTATGGCCAGAAGTATTGGCACAGGGAATGTAAAAATGAGTTTCAACAATGATATAACGATAGTATTTTTAATGGCATTCCAAAACTCTGCTCTTCCGAATAAAATTTTAAAGTTATCAAAATTAACCCATTCACTGCCTGTAATCCCTTTTGCAATGGAATAATCCTTAAATGCCAATTGGATTCCATACATCGGTGCATAGGCAAACACTGCAAAAAACACAACACCAAAGATCATTAACGGATATAGTTTTCTATAATGCCACATCTCTCTTCGCAGTCTTTTCATTTTTTCTTTATAAAGCAATTTTTTTGGTGAACTTATTGCCTTCATCTTCATATTACTCATGTCATTTCCTCCTTGTCGAATTACATTATAGATGATAAAGAAATGGCCGAAAATGTAATGAAGTTGGTTCTTTTGGTGTTAAAATCAGATGTGTCCGTTGCAGGATGGTTTCTATAGAAGAAAGGGCGTATATTACCTTCCTCATACACAGATTGACTGACATCGTGCTTATTTGTCTGTCAAACAGTGCATTTCTGGAAGGTAATATACGCCCTTTCCTCTGTTTAAATGTTATTATTGCAACGGTCCGTTGCAACCTATAGTTCCGTTTGCAGTCTGATTTTTATTGTTACGGTTGTGCCCACATTCTTGGTGCTTTCTATAGTTAGCCCACAATCTTCTCCATAGTGAAGTTTTATACGTAGATTTATATTTGATAGTCCAATACTATTTTTTGCTTTATCCAAATCATAGAAACTATCCTTGGATGATTTCATGAAGGTTTGATTAATTTCCTGTACCTTATCCTCATCCATTCCGACACCATCATCGGTTATTTTCAAAATACCAAATTCACCATCGATATAACCATGAACATTTACGGTTATTTTCTTTTCTGTGGCTTCCAGGCAGTAGTTTACTGTATTTTCGATGACTGGCTGCAACGACATTTTCAGCATACTGTAAGGATACATTGTTTCATCTGTATCTACATGCATTACAAGTCTCTCATTATATCGAATGGATACTATTTTGTAATAATCCTCAAGGGAATCTAATTCTTTTTTGATGGTAGTGACTTTACCGCCCTTAATGCTGTACCTGAAGATTTTTGCCATACTTGTGGTTATAATCTGAATTTCTTTTATTTTATAAACCACAGCAATGGACCTGATGCATTCTAGGGTATTATATAAGAAATGTGGATTTATCTGACTTTGAAGAGTCAGCATTTCCGCTTCCTTTTGCAATAATTCCTTCTCATATAGCTGGGAGGTCATATCAAAGATTCGTCTGTCCAAGCTATAGATATTATCCAGCATGGTATTAATTCGTTCCGCTATGATTCCAAACTCATTTTTTTCAGTGACTACAATCCTATGTTTTCTATTCTCATTTCCTATTTTATCTAGTGCTTCAGTAATCCCCTCTAAGGGTCTGGTAATGCTGTTGGTCATAATAAAACCAAATACAAACACAATAATGATGGAAAAAATGGACACTCCTATTCCCCAATAAAATGTTTTGGCAGATTCTTGAAAAACCTCACTCGTTGGCACAATATTAATGGAATTCCAGCCCGTGGTCGCCTGCTTATTAATTAAAACAAAGCTCTCTCTTCCCATGAAGTCCATGGTTTGCACATCCGATTTCCCACTCTCTTTGTGATTCAAAATCATAGTTCCTATTTCTTCATTTATTTCATCGGAAGTATAATCTGAATTGAGCGCCATAATATAGCCATTCCCATCGGTTACAAGAACAGTCGCTCCCTCTGTGGCTGCGGTTGAATCCACAACTTCAAACATTAAAGAGTTTTTTACCCACAAAATACATGTCCCCAGCTTCTTATTAACCTCATTAAATCCACCAGAGGTATAATAAATAGGAATGATATAGGCAAAACTTTTATTGGAATATATCTTTGGTTCCAGAGAAAGATTTGTAATATACATACTCTTTGTTAGATTTTTAATATCATAATCTGCAAGTAATCTTTTATAGGAAGCATAACTAAACTGGTTTGTAATGGATAGAATCGTATTTTTGTCATCAACCACAACGATGTCAATTAAGATATTATTTGCATTAATGATATTCTTATTGTAATTATGAAGGATGTCGATTAAATCACTCCTTCTTTTAATATCACTGCTTTTCGTGTTGTTTAAATCCAATAATTCTTGAGTAAATTCATTGAGAACAATTGAATTTCCAATGGAGGTCACTCGATCCAGTGCTTGATCAATCATTGTATTGGTTTGTTGTATTGTACTGTAACATCTCTCAGTACTTTCACTGTTCTGTCTTCTAAACATGGTAATATTATAAAACAATTGCGTGATAAGAATGATTGCAATGCAAAATACAAACAGTATAACTAATTGATTACGAAGACCCATGTTTTTCAATCTATTTATCATTTTAAAGTTAACCTCCGATAGGGTTAATCAGCCAGTTCCACTGGCTTCAGCCTATATTGTGTGGGTGTTACTCCATATATCTTCTTAAATAACTTGCAAAAATAAAAATAGTCCACATACCCTGCTTTCTCGGATACTTCTGCAATGGTATAGGAGGTTGTGACCAGTAATTTTTTCGCATGCTCCATACGAATCTTATTTAAGTATTCCGAATAAGTCATACCCGTATATTTCTTAAATAAGAAACATGCATAATTCTTATTTACATAAAACATTTGGGACAAGTCTTTCAACTTAATTTGTTGTTCAAAGTTCTTATTTAGATATTTTAATATTTTTCTGAAATTTGAGCTTCTTAATTCATCGTCCTCCATCTCAAATTCCATATGTCCAAAAATATATTGTACTTCATCCACCAACGTTTGACACATGCCTGTGAGGTTTTCATATTTAGCTTCTAATTGCTGCCACTCACATAGATCTAGCATAGAATTTTGAAATTTACTTGGAGCTATCAATTCTATATGCATGATAATGCGATTCCAAAAATAGCATAAATCTTCAACTGTATAGTTCTTCTCAAGAAACATATGGGGTATTTCCTCAATTAATTGAGCAAAATCCACCAGTTGTCCTTCGTTTAATATTTTGGTTATTCTAAGAATATACGGTATCAGCTTTTGTGATTGTGTTTCCTGATAGGAATATGTAGCTATCTGATTTGTTATAAAGAAATTAGTTGCAGCGATGGATGCCTGCGAGATTAAATCTGATATATTATCTATGGAATCTTGCAACTTACTTACGCCAATTGTTACTGGAAAGCTCTTTTCTTTTATATTGTCTATTAAATCATTTTCACAATTTACAATATAATAGGCCTTATTGGACAGAGTTATATCAACAAATTCCAAGTTTTCAGATTTTAGTAAGAGGTCTTTTATTCCAGCTTTATCTACTTCAGAAGTATCTGTTTCCGTTGAAGTTATTTTATTTATATCTGTACTATTCGTTACAATTACCTGGTACTTGGAAAATCTATTATGCAATCCAAACTGCTCTGGTTGAATTCCATTTGGTTCGTCAATGATCATTTCAATCATTCGTTTGTTCTTCTCTTCTAACTTCTGGTCCAATCGTTTCTTTAGACGTTCCAACAAAACATCGGTTTCCTCTTCATCCACCGGTTTTAATATATAATCAAATGCACCTTGTCGAATTGCTTCCTGCGCATAATCAAATTGACCGAAGCCGCTAATGATTATTACCTCAATGTCCAGTTCGTTCTTTCTAATTTCATTCAATAACTCCATACCATTTAATATTGGCATGCGTATATCCGTAAAGACCACATCTGGCTTTTTCTCTAATATCTCCTGTAAAGCCAAAGTTGCAGATTCATAAGCACCTATCACATTTAAACCATAATTGTCCCATTTAAAAGTCTCCTGAATTCCTTTTAAAGTCCAGGGTTCATCATCTACAAGCATTACACGATACATATTCCTACATTCCTTTCCAGAACATAATTAATCACTTTGAAATTATATCATAAGAAGCCTTATGATAATTTTAGCACCCCAAGATAAGATAGTAAATGTATAATAGTAAGTACTTTATGAAATAAAATCAGATTACTAATAGTATTTAATAAATGATTATTATTAACCGAGTACAAGCAAAAAGGACTTGAATTATAAGTAGCATGTACATTATAAAATAAATCAAGATACTATAAAGGCTTGTATTCAACAGAATACAAGCCTTTCATCTACACGTTCAA
>JAFACO010000305.1 GCA_023425485.1 Bacillota bacterium | reverse complement strand
TACGATATAAGAAGGTATGGCTAGCCTGTGCGGCAACTACAGAATTTAACATGACTGAAAAATCACCACTGGTAGGGTTTTTCATACCAGCAGGTACATCCATTCCACTGATGGTTAATCTGTGTTGCTGGTCTTCAACAGAGCGTGCGCCTACAGCAACATAGGAGAGGATGTCCTCAACGTAGGGCCAATTTTCAGGATAGAGCATCTCGTCGGCAGCAGTTAAACCACTTTCTGCTATTGCTCTAAGATGCATCTTTCGCATAGCGATTAATCCTTCTTGTAAATCTGGCTCTTTTTCAGGGTCAGGCTGGTGAACAATCCCTTTATAGCCTTCCCCGGTGGTACGTGGCTTATTGGTATAAATACGAGGGATAAGGATTAACTTATCTTCAACTTTTTCCTGTACCTTAGCAAGCCTTGATATATAATCACAAACTGCATCTTCATTGTCAGCAGAGCAGGGGCCAATAATGACAATAAATTTATTGGAAGCTCCTGTTATAACATTTTTGATTTGTTCATCACGTTCTTGCTTACGAAGAACATCTTTTTCGGGAAGGGGGTATGCTTTTACCAACTCTTCCGGAGAAATTACTTCTTTAATAAATTTAAAACTCATTTGTAGAATCCCCCTCAAATTTTAATTGCTTTATTTTATCCTTTTTTGTCTGCTTCGTCAATCATTTCTATATTTATTTAAATGAATTAGATTTTTAGATATGCATTTTTTCGAAAATGGTATATAATAGTATACTACGCACATAATGAAAAGTGGATTTATCACATATTATTACTCGGCGTTAGACTATAAATACACAGAGAGCACTATTTTGGAGGTTATAATGAAAATATATGATTTAATATTAAAGAAGAAAAACAAAGAAAAAATGACAACGGAAGAAATAGAATATATTGTTCAAGGATTCACCAAAGGTACAATTCCAGATTATCAAATGTCTGCTTTTTTAATGGCAGTTTGCTTAAATGGAATGGATCATGAAGAAACAGCTGCGCTTACTGTTGCAATGGCAAATAGCGGTGATATCCTTGATTTGTCACAGATTGAAGGTGTTAAGGTAGACAAGCACAGCACCGGTGGTGTTGGTGACAAGACTTCTTTGGTACTTGGACCAATGGTAGCAGCACTTGGAATTCCTGTAGCTAAGATGTCTGGAAGAGGCCTTGGACATACTGGTGGTACTATTGATAAGCTAGAAAGCTTTCCTGGTTTTTCAACCACAATTTCAACAGAACAATTTATTCATAACGTTAATACCATTAAGATGGCAATCGTAGGTCAAACTGCCAATCTTGCACCAGCGGATAAAAAGATATATGCACTTCGTGATGTAACAGCAACGGTAGATAATTTATCTTTAATCGCCAGCAGTATTATGAGTAAGAAAATCGCTTCCGGTTCTGATGTCATTGTGCTTGATGTTAAGACCGGCAGTGGAGCATTTATGAAGAGTCTGGAGGATTCTATCGCTTTAGCAAAAGAAATGGTGCAAATTGGCACTATTGCAGGAAGAAAAACCTATGCTGTCATTACTGATATGAATCAACCACTGGGCTATGGAATTGGTAATAGTTTGGAGGTAATTGAAGCGATTGACACCTTAAGGGGTGAAGGTCCAGCGGACTTACTGGAAGTTAGTATTACCCTTGCTTCTTATATGCTATTAGGTGCTGGCCGTGCAGCTAGTATTGAGGAGGCCAGAGACTTACTGAATAAGACCATTGAGGATAAGAGCGCCTTAAATAAGTTTGCAGAGTTTATCAAAGCACAGGGCGGAGAAACCGATCGTATTTTTAACACGGAGTTATTTGAAAAGGCGACCATCGAAGAGGAGGTGCTTGCACCTGTGGACGGTTATGTTACCTGCATTCATACGGATGAGTTAGGTATGACTTCACTCATCCTAGGTGGTGGCAGAGAAACAAAAGAAAGCCAGATTGATCTTAGTGTAGGTTTGAAAATTCATAAAAAATTAGGTGAGCAGATTAAGAAGGGTGATGCCTTAGCAACTCTATATGCAAATGATCGCAGTAAGCTTGCAGAGGCTAAAAATCGTTTATTAGATGCATATGTTATTGAACAGAATCAACCAGAACCTTCAAAATATGTATATGCCATTGTAACAGCTGACCAAGTCACAAGATTTTAAAGGCTCAGTAAACAAAGTAAAAAGTTTTATAGTATCTAAAGTTAGTGATAACAAGAGCTTAAAGGTCGGTAAAAGCAAATTATATATAGATATAACATTCTTATTGAATTGAATTCAAGCGGACGATTTCTAAACAAGTAATTCTTGTTCAGAAATCGTCTTTTTTCACATAGAATATAGCAAGAATGAGAGTAGCAGGTTCACTATGAGTAAATTTAAAGGAAAAGGTGATCGTCCATTTGCGTTTCATATATATAAGTTATTTGTAATAGCTTTTGCTAGCATCTTAATCTTGCACTTTCTTTATCAAAATTCTTCACTCTATTATATGAACCTATTTAATATGCCATTTTCTTTACACTTAAATGAGGAAGATTTATATCTAGTAGAAGGAGAAGAATTTAAGTTAACTGTATTTGGAATTAATAAGAGGATTTCTTTCGAATCAACAAATTTTAGGGTGGCTGTTGTTTTATTTAACGGTAAAATACTTGCTTTGCGACCGGGCAAAACATATATCATTGCTAAGGTTGATGGGAAGGAGTTAAAATGTAGAGTACATGTACTTGACCTGAATAAGGAGGTCATAAAACTTCGAGTAGGCGGTACGTACAATCTAAATGTAAAGGGGATAACTGCCTTTGTTAACTGGAAATCAAAAAACAGAGAGGTAGCTTCCGTAAATTATTTTGGTAAAGTTACTGCAAAATCAAAGGGGAATACGGTCATTTATGCGAAGGTAAAGGGAAAAACCCTCCGTTGTACAGTTACCGTCAAATAAAAAATAATCTCGATTAGGCAAAATGCCTACACACAATATGCATTTGAATGCGAGTTTTTTACTTTAAATTGTATCAATAACTTGAAGGCTAATATGTTATAAAAATATAAGACAAATTTATAATATGTTTGGTCTAAAATGAAACAGCCTGGATTAAAATAGTAATAATACAGAATACATATTTACTGCTTCAATCAAAGATTGCGGTGGGATGGAGGTAGTTTTGAAAAGAGTATGTGCAGTTTTCCTCATATTATTCTTACTTTTATTAAATACGAGTGACACGGATGCACAGGGGTTTGGAGCTTTACGAGAGAAGGATGGAGTTGTTTCTGTTACATCAACCAATGATACACAACTGAATTTAAGCTCCACCTCTGCTGTCTTGATTGAAGGCTCCACAGGTATGGTAATATTTGATAAAAACAAGGATGAAAGATTAAGACCGGCAAGCATTACAAAGGTTATGACCCTATTATTAATCTTTGATGCGTTGAATGAAGGTCAGATTAAATTAACAAATGAAGTGAGTGTCAGTGAATATGCGGCCTCCATGGGTGGTTCACAGGTATATTTGGAACCATTTGAGGTTCAGACCGTAGAAACGATGATTAAATGCATCAGTATTGCAAGTGCAAACGATGCCTCTGTAGCAATGGCTGAATTTATTGCAGGGTCCGAGGAATCCTTTGTAGCTAAAATGAACGAAAGAGCCAAAGGACTTGGTATGAAGAACACCAATTTTGTGAATTGCTGTGGGCTTGATACAGATAACCACTACTCCTCTGCTTATGATGTGGCATTGATGTCGAGAGAGCTAATAACAAAATATCCTCAGATCAGTAAATACGCTACAACCTGGATGGATACCATCATACATACTACAAAAAAGGGACAGTCGGAATTTGGATTAACCAATACAAATAAGTTAGTTAGATTTTATCAGGGAATTACAGGCTTAAAAACTGGTTCTACTGGATTGGCAAAGTATTGTGTGACTGCTTCAGCGAATCGTAATAATATGAATATGATTGCCGTTATTATGGCAGCTCCGGATACCAAAACCAGATTTGCTGAAGCTTCAAAACTTCTAAACTATGGTTTCGCTAACTATAGCATTTATTCCGATAAGAACACTGACTTTACAATGGAACCGGTTAAGGTAACGAAAGGGGTAAACGACACTGTATTAGGTACACCGGGAAGTGAATTTTCTTACCTTTGTGTGAAAGGCAAATCTCCGCAGGACATTCGTAAGGAAGTTGTGCTGTATGAAGAGGTGCCAGCCCCTGTAGCTGTAAGTGATAAAATTGGTGAAATTACCTATTATTATGGAGATGAGAAGATTGGAGCAGTAGATATAGTAGCTTCCACGGCTGTGGAAAAAGCAAAGTATAGACATAGCTTTATGAAAGTACTAAAGCGTTTCTTTATGGGCAATAATTAGAATAAGGCAGGTACCGTGGAACGAATTACAGTTCGCTTCAGGTACCTGCTTTGTCTACGATACCGCAAAGGTGCTAGTAGCTTATTGACACATTTCCTGCTTACTAGTATAGTATAATAGGATGAAAAGATAGGGCATGACCCGATTGGAGTCGAGATAGAATGCATACACTGTATATTGTGACTGGAATCATAATAGGATTATTCTTATGGGCAGCCATTGAGAAGAAACTATTAGTTTATACTAAATATAATGTAACAAACGCACAACTTCCAAAAGCATTTAACGGAGCAGGTATCGTGGTACTTGCTGATTTGCATAATAATTGCTTCGGTAAGAATAATGAAAGACTTACTTATAAAATAAATCAATTGACACCGGAGTTTATTCTTGTCGCTGGTGATATGATAAGTAAAAATACCTTATGTTACCCAAGTCCTGCCTTTGATTTACTAGAAGATTTAAGCAGGAGATATCGCATCTACTATTCTTATGGAAATCATGAGCAAAGATTTGAACACTTGGAGCAAGAATCGAAAGAATATTCTTCGTGGGTAGAATTTCAAGATAGGCTAAAGAAAAAGGGTGTTATATTTCTAAATAATGAAACAATAGAACATAAGAAGCAAAAAGAAAGTATATTAATTAGTGGTATTTCCATAGGACAAAGATTCTTTGAGCGTAGTAAGGCTCCAGAAATGGAGGATAATTATTTGTCCTCACTACTTCAAAACGATAACAAAAAGAAGTATCATATTTTACTTGCACATAACCCAGTATATTTCTCGAATTATATAAAATGGGGAGCAGATTTATCCATCGGAGGACATTTACACGGGGGGATGGTCAGGCTTCCTGGATTAGGTGGAGTAATATCACCTCAAGTAAAATTTTTCCCTGCTTATAGTTCAGGGTGCTTTACCTTGGAAGATAAACACATGGTGGTTTCTAGAGGTTTGGGTTCGCATTCCTTTATGCCCAGACTGTTTAATACTCCGGAAATTGTCTATGTGACATTAAAACAAAAAGCCTAGGGGGAGGTTAAAAAAAGCATTTTTCAACCGGCAAAAAAGCACGGAGCGTGCTTTTCGCACAGTATTAGAGCTGTCTAAAGGCAGCAGGGAGGTTAATGTGAGTATTCCAGTAAAATTGGAGGCATTTGAAGGTCCATTGGACCTCTTGCTTCATTTAATTGATAAAAATAAAGTTAACATATATGACATTCCAATTGTAGAGATTACTGAGCAGTATTTAGAGTATATTAAGCAGATGGATACCAAGAATCTTGAAATCATGAGCGAGTTCTTGGTTATGGCAGCTACTTTGGTTAAGATTAAGTCGAAGATGCTGCTTCCTGTAGAAGAAAGTGAAGAAGAGGAAGCGGTAGATCCAAGACAAGAGTTGGTAGATCGTTTGCTGGAATACAAAATGTATAAGTATATTTCAGAGGAATTAAAGGACAAGCAGATGGATGCTTCTCGTGCTATGTTCAAGTTACCTACAATTCCAGAGGAAATTGCAAATTACAGAGAAGAAATTGATCCAAGTGAGCTCTTAAGTGACTTGACTCTGGCGAGACTGCACGAAATATTTAAATCAATTGTAAAGAAACAAGCGGATAAAATTGACCCTATTCGAAGTAAGTTTGGTAAGATAGAGAAAGAGGATATTAATCTATCCGATAAGTTTACTCAAGTTCAGGAGTATGGATTAGTACATAGAGTATTTTCCTTCCGCAACTTGTTAGAGGCCGCCAGCACAAAAATGGAAGTCATCGTTACCTTCCTGGCTATTCTGGAGTTAATTAAGATTGGGAGAATATACATAGAACAGGAAATTATACTGGATGATATCAAAATTACCTATTTAGCTGATGATATTATTCAAATGGAGGAGGCAAGCTTTTAATGGAGTTAAAAGTTATAGAAGCACAAATTGAGGCAATTTTATTCACTATGGGGGAAGCGGTTGAACTAGAGCGGATTGCCGGTGCAATTGACCATGATGAAGAGACTACCAGAAGAATTATACATAATATGATGGATCGTTATGAGAGCGAAGAGTATGGTATCCATATTATTGAGCTGGATGGAGCATTTCAGTTGTGTACCAAGAACACAATGTATGAAACAATTATTAAGATTACGCATATACCCAAAAAGCACGTTTTGACGGATGTTCTGCTGGAGACCTTATCCATCATTGCTTATAAACAACCAATTACTAAAATGCAAATTGAAGCAATTCGTGGGGTGAAATCAGATCACTCTGTGAATAAGCTGGTGGAATATAATCTGGTATGTGAGCTCGGAAGAATGGATGTTCCAGGAAGACCAATACTGTTTGGTACCACAGAAGAATTTTTAAGAAGCTTTGGTCTTCAGTCCCTGGATGCTCTGCCAGTTATGAATCCAGAAAAGCTGGAAGACTTTAAGTTAGAAGCAGAAGAAGAGATGCAATTAAAGCTGGATATATAAGAATCAGAGTCTGTGAATATGAAGAATTTATGGTAATATTTACATTAAATGATATGCAAAAAGAGGGGAAATACTGACGTATATGAAGTCAGTATTTCCCCTCTTTTTTAGAACTCTCAAAGTAATGCCAAAAAGTCGCAGTAATACTAAACTTAGGGTTTAATAATAGTAAAAATAATGCTTGCATAGTTGAATACATTTTTGTATAATAGTCAATGCTGTAAATTATGTAATGCACTAACTGCAAAGACTTTATATAAGGTTCAATTATATTGAAGTTTAGTGATTAGAGCAGGGTAATAATATAGCTAACATTACATAGGGAAAGGTTGTGATGATAGGGTTGGATAAAAAGCTAACACTTTATGGCTTTAACAACCTCACAAAAACACTTAGCTTCAACATTTATGATGTATGCTATGCAAAAAGTGAGAGAGAACAAAAAGATTATATTGCTTATATCGATGAACAGTACAACTCCGAACGTTTGACTAAAATTTTGGTGGATGTAACTGAGATGATTGGTGCCCATATATTAAATATTTCGAAGCAGGATTATGATCCACAGGGCGCTTCTGTCAATATTTTGATAGCAGAGGGTTCCCTTAATACTGAGGGCATTGATGACTCCTGTAATCAAGGTAAGTTTTTAAATGCAAAAAAAGATTCGGTGCATGCACACCTTGATAAGAGCCATGTAACAGTTCATACCTTCCCGGAACATCATCCGGATAACTCCATATCCACTTTTCGTGTAGATATTGACGTTTCCACTTGCGGAGAGATTTCACCGCTGAATGCGCTTGATTATTTAATTGGAAGCTTTGATTCCGATATTATTACAATAGATTACCGTGTTAGAGGCTTTACAAGAGATCTGCATGGGATGAAATTTTACATTGATCACAATATAACTTCGATCCAGGATTATATTGATGATGTTACTTTAACAAAATATGATGCGATTGATGTCAATGTTTATCAATCAAATATCTTTCATACTAAGATGCTGATTAAGGAAATCGAATTACAGAACTATCTTTTTAATAAAGATGTTTATGAATTACCTCCCAAGCAAAGACTGGATATTACCAACAGCCTTCGCAAGGAAATGATTGAAATTTTCAGCGGTATGAATATTTACTAGATGGAGGGGAGCGACCGATGAAGTATACGCAAAACAATGCCCCTATTCATGAAGCATTATTACAGCATAAGAAAAACCGTGTTGTTCCTTTTGATGTTCCGGGTCATAAGGGCGGAAGAGGAATTCCAGAATTAACTGAATTTTTGGGAATCGATTGTCTAAAGGTGGATGTCAATTCTATGAAGCCTCTAGATAATCTGATTCATCCGGTATCGGTAATCAAAGCTGCTGAGGAGCTGGCCGCTGAGGCGTTTAGTGCAGATGCAGCTTTTTTTATGGTAAATGGTACCACGGCTGCAGTTCAGGCAATGATTATGTCCACCTGTAAGGCAGGCGATAAAATTATCATGCCTCGCAATGTACACCGAAGTTCCATTAATGCTCTTGTGGTATGTGGTGCAATTCCGGTATATGTCAATCCGGGTGTAAACCACGAGGTTGGAATTCCGCTGGGAACCTCGGTGGAGGTGCTTAAAACTGCAATCAAAGAAAATCCGGATGCTAAAGCAATCCTAGTTAACAATCCAACCTATTATGGAATTTGTTCCAACCTAAAGGAAATTGTAGAAGTAGCACACGCAAACGGAATAAAGGTATTAGTAGATGAAGCACATGGGGCACATTTTTATTTTGGAGAAAACCTTCCAATTAGCGCCATGGCTGCAGGAGCTGATATGTCAGCGGTTAGTATGCACAAGACCGGAGGCTCGTTAACCCAAAGTTCCTTCCTGCTTTGCAAAGCTACGGTTGACCCGGGTTATGTAAGACAGATTATTAATCTTACGCAAACAACAAGTGCTTCTTATTTACTGCTTTCTTCTCTGGATTTGGCTAGAAAAAATATGTATTTGAACGGCAAAGAAATGGTGGATAAGACAATTTCTCTTGCAGAATATGCAAGACAGGAGATTAATCAAATCGGAGGGTACTATGCTTTTTCTTCTGAAATTATGGATGGTGACACCGTATTTGATTTTGATCGTACAAAATTGTCCGTCCATACCACGGAGATAGGGCTTGCAGGAGTAGAAGTATATGATTTACTTCGAGATGAGTATGGAATACAAGTTGAATTTGGTGACATAGGTAATCTACTTGCAATCATAAGTGCAGGAGATCGACCCTTTGAAATTGAACGACTCATATCCTCCTTATCCGAGATAAAGAGAAACTATGGTAAGGACAAGGTTGGAATTCTCAATCATGAGTATATAGATCCAGAGGTGGTTTATTCACCCCAGCAGGCATTTTATAGTGATAAAAAATCGATATTATTAAAGGAAGCAGCAGGGCATGTAGCAGGTGAATTTGTAATGTGTTACCCTCCGGGAATTCCAATTTTAGCCCCAGGGGAACGTATTACGAAGGATATCATTGATTACATTGTGTATGCAAAGGAAAAGGGAAGCTCTATCACTGGACCCAAGGATATGACCATTGAACATATTAATATTATAGATTTCTAGAAAGGACAGGTGTTAGCCTATGGAGTTATGGTATTCTGAGCATCATACAGACCATGTACGATTTTCCTTAAAGGTGAAACGGGAGCTATTTAATCAGCAAAGTGATTTTCAGCAGGTATCCATTTTGGACACAGTGGAATTTGGACGAGCTCTTACTTTGGATGGCTGCCTAATGGTAACGGAAAAGGATGAGTTCATTTATCACGATATGATCGTTCATGTTCCGATGGCCACGAATCTTGGTATTAAGAAGGTACTTGTTATCGGTGCGGGAGATGGCGGAACCATTCGTGAATTAACTCGTTATCAAAGTATTGAACGTATTGATATGGTAGAAATCGATGAAATGGTGGTTGAAGCTTGCAAACAACATTTACCTCAAACTGCTTGCAAATTAGAGGATCCCAGAGTTCATATCTATTATGAAGATGGTTTGAAATTTGTTCGTCGAAAATCTAATGAATATGATTTAATATTAGTCGATTCCACAGACCCCTTTGGACCAGGGGAAGGATTATTTACAAAAGAATTCTATGGTAATTGCTATAACGCACTTAAAGAAGATGGGATTTTAGTTAATCAGCATGAGAGCACGTATTATGAGGCTTATGTGGAAGCTATGAAGAGAGCGCATCAAAGAATTAAAGAGACCTTTCCCATTGCGCAGGTTTATCAGGCACATATACCCACCTATCCGTCTGGTTACTGGTTGTTTGGTTATGCATCTAAAAAGTTTAACCCATTAAGTGATTTGCAAGAAGAAAAGTGGAATGAGCTTGGTTTACAGACGAAATATTATAATACAAATCTTCATAAAGGATGCTTTGCTCTTCCCAATTATGTGTTAGAGCAATTACAGGAAAAACTATAAATAGGTAGTTGAGTTACCTAGATAATTTACGTATTAGGAGGATATATCATGAGTAGAGTTTTAATCATTGGCGCCGGAGGCGTAGCAGGTGTGGTTCTTCATAAATGTTGCCAGAATTCAGAGGTTTTTGAGGAAATCTGCATTGCCAGCAGAACTGTATCAAAATGTGATGCCCTGAAAGCACAGGTAGAGGCAAAGGGTTACAAAACAAAGGTAACCACAGCGCAAGTGGATGCAGATAACACAGAGGAAGTTATTGCATTAATTAACCAGTACAAGCCAGAATTAGTTATTAATGTAGCACTTCCTTACCAGGATCTTACTATAATGGATGCATGTTTAGCTACAAAGGTGGATTATTTGGATACCGCTAACTACGAGCCAAAGGATACCGCTAAATTTGAATACAGCTGGCAGTGGGCCTATAGAGAACGTTTTGAAAAGGCAGGAATTACAGCAGTTCTTGGCTGCGGTTTTGATCCTGGTGTTACAGGTGTGTTCTCTGCTTATGCTTTAAAGCATTATTTTGATGAAATCCATACCTTAGATATTCTTGATGCCAACGCAGGTGATCACGGTTATCCTTTTGCTACAAACTTTAATCCGGAAATTAATATTCGAGAGATTACCGCTCCTGGCAGCTACTTTGAAAACGGTGAGTTCCATGAGACAGAGCCACTGGAAATTAAGAGAGTATATAACTTCCCAGAGATAGGACCAAAGGATATGTATTTATTACACCATGAGGAAATGGAGTCTCTTGCGTTAAATCTTCCTGGAATTAAGAAAATTCGTTTCTTTATGACCTTCTCCGAGCGTTATATTACACATCTACGTGTACTAGAGAACGTTGGGATGACATCTATCGAACCAATTGATTTTGAAGGAAAGCAGATTATACCTCTTCAGTTCTTAAAAGCGGTACTTCCTGATCCTGCTTCCTTAGGACCTAGAACCAAGGGTAAGACAAATATTGGTTGTATTTATACCGGTGTGAAGGATGGTAAAGAAGTAAGCTATTACGTATACAATGTATGTGACCATGAGGAATGCTATCGTGAGGTTGGTTCCCAGGCAATTTCCTATACCACTGGTGTACCAGCTATGATTGGTGCCATGATGGTATTAACCGGACAATGGAAGAAACCAGGCGTATACAATGTTGAAGAATTTAATCCAGATCCTTTTATGGAGAAGTTAAATGAATGCGGTCTTCCTTGGAAGGAAAGCTTCGCACCAGAGATGGTTGAATAATACAGATTTACTAGGATTACGAAATGGAGATTGGAATGAATTTTGATAAAATGGCTGTTCCTACACCGTCCTATGTGGTGGAGGAGCAGCTCCTGATAAAAAACTGTGAAATATTAAAGTCCGTTATTGACCGAACTGGCTGTGAAATTTTGCTTGCTCAAAAGGCTTTTTCCATGTATAGTACTTATCCGCTTATCGGTAAATATTTAAGCGGAACTACCGCAAGCTCTTTATTTGAAGCAAAGCTCGGTTATGAGGAAATGGGCAAGGAAACACATATTTTTTCGCCTGCTTATCGCGAAGATGAGTTTGATCAAATTCTTGAAATCTGCGATCATATTGTATTTAATTCAATACAGCAATGGGAAAAGTATAAGTCCAAGGTAAAGAATAGCCCAAGGAAAATATCCTGCGGCTTACGTATTAATCCTGAATATGCCGAGGTTGAAACAGAGTTATATAATCCCTGTTCCATAGGTTCAAGGTTTGGTATAACCATTGATAAACTGCAAAACGCTGATTTAACAGGAATTGATGGACTGCATTTTCATACTATGTGTGAACAGAATTCTGATGTTTTAGAGCGTACCTTAAAGGTTGTTGAAGAGAAGTTCGGACACCTGATGCACAACATGAAATGGATTAATTTTGGTGGTGGACATCATATTACCAGAGATGACTATGATATAGAAACCTTAATTCATTGTATTGAAACAATTAAGAATAAATATCAGGTAAAGGTGTATCTCGAGCCTGGCGAAGCAATTGCACTGAATGCCGGGTATTTGGTAAGCACTGTACTTGAACTAAATGATAATGGGATGGATTTAGCAATCCTGGATACATCTGCATCCTGCCACATGCCAGATGTATTAGAAATGCCTTATCGACCAAGAATTATTGGCGCTGGTGAACCTGGCGAGCATCCATATACCTACAGGTTAGGCGGACCAACCTGTCTATCTGGTGATGTAATAGGAGATTACTCCTTTCCAGAGCCTCTTAAGATAGGGGATAGACTAGTATTCTGTGACATGGCTATCTATTCTATGGTAAAGAACAATACCTTTAATGGAGTTAATCTGCCTTCCATTCTTTACAACACAAAAGAAAGTGGAATTAAAATTATCAAGCAGTTTGGGTATGAAGATTTTAAGGGCAGATTATAGTTTTCATAATAATATTATGTTAATCATTAACGTGATATAATATTATTATGATTATAGAATGCAATTTTAAATACATTTTAACAGGATAATAATTATAAAAAGAAAAGGCTTGTGCTAACAGTAGAAACTGTAGGCAGAAGCCTTTTACGCTTCCTGACAAGTGAAATAAATTATTTTTTATCTTAGGCGTGTTTAATAAATATTTAAATGTTTAATGCAAAATATCCAATTACCACAACACCTAGGACAATGCGATACCACCCAAAGGGTTTAAAATTATTATTCTTAATAAAGTCCATTAGATATCGTATTATAAATACAGATACCATAAAAGCGACAACCATACCTGTAAGTAAGATAACTATTTCGGTACCTTGAAAAGCAAAACCAAACTTAAATAGCTTCAAAGCACTTGCTCCAAACATAATTGGTATGGATAAGAAGAAGGAAAACTCAGCTGCAATGAAACGTGACGAACCTAGAATTATCGCACCAAGTATGGTAGCGCCGGATCTTGAAGTGCCCGGGATAAGTGATAATACTTGAAACATACCTATTAAAAAGGCTGTTTGATAAGTAAGTTCGGAAAAACTAGTTATCTTATCGCTTTTATTTCTATTCCTATTTTCTATTACAATAAAAAGAATACCATAGAGGATCAAGGTTAGGGCAACTGTTTGATAGTTATACAAATGTTCATCCAACCAATCATCAAAAAGGAAGCCTAAGATAGCAGCAGGCAGTGCACCCACAACAACTTTAAACCAAATGTTCATGGTATCCATTCTTTCTCTGGGAGTCTTCTTTAGGGATAACGGGTTTAATTTATTAAAGTATAATATTACAACTGCAAGAATTGCACCCAACTGTATTACAACAAAAAACATTTCTTTAAAAGCATCAGAGGCTTTTAATTGAATAAAGTTTTCTACTAAAATCATATGCCCAGTGCTGCTAATCGGTAACCACTCGGTAATTCCTTCCACAATCCCAAGAAAAATTGCCACTAATATTTCTCTCATTGTCGTCCTCCAAAATATGTTGACATATTTAATACTATAACTTTATTGAAAAAAAATACCATTCATTTACGAATATCTAATGTTGCATAACAGTTTAGACCTGCAAAAAATAGCATAGGGAACTGTTACAATTTGCAAATCTTATCCAATTTATTTGTTATTTCTTATTGACAGCTTCAGTCTAAGCGTGTTAGACTGAAGCTGGTTTAAAACATTTAGACTGGAGGTTGTTATGATAGAGAATTTGACAATAGCAGAAGAAAAACTCGCAAATTTAATATGGCAAAAAGCACCGCTTACTTCACCAGAATTGGTTATGCTTGCAAACAATGAAATGGACTGGAAAAAATCTACGACTTACACAGTACTAAAAAAGCTCTGTGACAAGGGAGTGTGCAAAAATGAAAACGCAAATATTTCGATTATGCTTACTCGTGAGGAATTAATGGCACACCAAAGTCGACGCTATGTAGAAGATAGCTTCGGTGGGTCGTTGCCCAAATTTATAGCCTCATTTATTGGGGGTAAAAAACTTACTTTAGAACAAGCAACGGAACTCCGTAAACTGATTGATGACCACGAGGAGGGCGGTGTCGATGGATAAACTGTTTCTTACAATTTTGAATATGGGTCTTACCGGGGCATTTGTTATCTTAGGAATATGCC
>JAFACO010000055.1 GCA_023425485.1 Bacillota bacterium | reverse complement strand
TGATTATAGCGATCAATTTCTGTTTGAGGTAGTGTCGTATCAGCTAAACGTTTTTCCACTTCTGCTATCTTACTTTCCGTTTTAATAACGTCATCTACCGCACTAAGGATATAATCTATATTCCTTCCCATTTGATGAGAAATTGCGTCCGACCCTTCTGTATTGATGGTAAGTTTTTGATTATAATTCACCTCATACTGAATTGCCTGTTTCTCCTTCACGTATTCGATTTCCCCTTGTTCCGGCTTGGAAGTATCCGTCATTACACAATCAAAATAGTGCTCAGGCTTTAGACTCCCGCTTGCAAAACCCGTTTTAGAATAAGTAATATCCATATTATCCGCAGTTCGAAGGTCCTCATATATTGCACTACCTATGATGAGTTCACCAGTTTCAGGAATATAATGCACTTTATCCGGAGCAGGATTATAAGCATCTTCATCATTAACCGAGATGGAATCAATATTAGTAAATGGAGCTTGTGCCTCCAATACTCCGGAGGAATTCTTTTTATAGATATTAATACTGTCTAGTTTCGTTGTGCTTAATTTATCATAGGATAATTGAACACGATGGATTACATTTGTCGTAGGAGCAGCAGAAAAATCAGGATTCTCAAAATCACTAAGCTCATACTCTCCTCTTACCTTATTAATCGTCTGGATGCTCTCTCCTGAAAAATTCTCGGTGATCCTATAGGTTAGGTTATTCATATCCTCTGTAAATATTAGTGGACTATCTGTTTTATAACCTGTAAACACGTATCTTCCGGCATAATTCGTATTGCCTTCCTGATAGATCTGTTGTTTCAACTGATCTAAGTTAGAAACAATTGAATTACGATCGCTGGCAGTCAAAGTATCCGAACTTCCCTGCACACAATAGGTGTTAATCTGTTTTAAAATTTCGTTCACCGTAGTTAATGCAGATTCTGTAACATCCATCCAAGATTTTGCATCCGGAATATTCTTATCATAATACTGGCTAAGTTCCGATAAACTGGTTCTAAGCTTCAATGCTCTAACGGTTATAATTGGGTCATCAGAAGGTCTCTGAATCTTCTTTCCTGTCGAGTATTGCTGTTCTAAGTTGTTCATATTAACTTTATTCTTATTTATATTACTCAACATATTGTTTGTCATCATTTTGTTCGTTATTCTCATTATCTAACCTCCTGACCAAAATTATTGTATCTCTTTAAAAATAACGATACTTATGTTTAAAACTGAAGCCTTATCAGTTTATACTCAATAGATTATATTTCGCTTTCAATTATCTGATTATTATTTCAACTAGACACCCATATAATTAATTAGCTTGTCATAAACCTCATCCATTACACTAATAACTTTTGCTGATAGATTATAGGCATTTTGAAAACGTACAAGGTTCATTGCCTCTTCATCTACGTCTACACCAGAAATGGAAAGCCTCTGGTTTTTAATTGCATCCAGCATATTCGCCTGTGCTTCTGAAAAGGTATTAGCTTTTGCCGTATCAATACCAATTTCTGCAATCATGGTCTGGAAAAACCCTTCTGGCGAGCCTTGCTTGAATAACATTTTATTTCCTTTTAATGCAATAAGTTTGTCTATAATGCTATTATCTTCAGCACCATTCACTACATCCGATGAGGCTGCCAATAATCTTGAATCCGCTATAAGATCTTTGCTGATGCAAAAATTCTCTGCCGTCATTAAATAATAGGAACCATACAAAGGCTGATTATCCGGAATTTCATCTGCATAGCCGCCTGTCTGTGAGTTAAACGTTTCATAATCGTAATACTCACTGTCTTCCGAACCTTCCAAAGGTCCAAAGGTATAAGTTCTACCGCTAACCTTATTGGTCGCATTAAAGAAATCCATTCCGGAATTACCATTTAAGTCAACTCCAGACCGATGAATTTCATTAAAGGCTTTTGCGAAAGTTCTGGTAAATTCATTTAATTGATTCATATAGTAAGGAATACCCTTATAATCAATACTCTCACCAATGGAGGAGGGCTGATCCGTGACATCGACTACAACCGAATCTTTCAGTTCAAAAGTATAGATAAAGTTGCCACTATCCGAATCCTTCGTAACCTCAAATCCAGTGTACACATATTCTCTGTTTCCAACTGTGAGAACACCGGTTTCCGGTATGTTCAGTTTTTCTATTGCATTTATATTCGTATCCGTCATAATTATGTGAGAGTCACCAGCCTGTGCACTCACTGACCCTCGTAAATTATACTGATTATTACCATCTCTGACTTCCAATAATGCTTTTAGAGATCCTCCAAGGGTTGCACTTCGTTCATTAAAGGACTGTCCATTGCCCCAGGTAATATCATAAAGGCCATCAATATCATTTTGATTTATTTTTTGATCTCTGGGAACGACCTTTAGTGTATTGGTATTGGTACCATCCACCAGTACAGCTCCATCCAACTTGACTACGTAGCTAGTTACACCGATTTCCGCTCCAACTGTCTTTTCTGTTACAGATATATTAGCAATTTGAGAAAGCTCATCCACCAGCAATGCTCTCTGATCCCTTAAATCATTTGCTTTTCCACCATTTACTTCCAGTGTATTGATTTGCTTTGTTAAGGATGCAATCTGTTGTGAGATAGAGTTTATATGCTCCACCTGATTGCGAATCTCAAAATTACACTCTTCCTGAACGCTCTTTAAATTAGTGGATATAGAATTAAAATATTCCGTCACACTCTGAGCATAGTTAATAACCTGGGTACGAACGGTGAGGCTGGAAGGGTTCTTTAGCAATTCCTGTAAACTATCGTACATAGAATTAAAAGTAGTGGTA
>JAFACO010000517.1 GCA_023425485.1 Bacillota bacterium | reverse complement strand
TGATTATATTGGTTCAGGGTTTTTCCTCTATAGCGGTGTTATTATGACAAATTATCATGTAATAGAGGGTGCACATGATATAAAAGTAATTACCTATAATAAGACGGAATACAAGGTGGAAAAAATTCTTGGTTATGACGAGAAGCTTGACTTAGCAATCCTAACGATTGACGCAGTTACAGACCACATTCCCCTTTGCAAGGACGGTATTGAGGTAGGGGAAGATGTTTATACCCTTGGTAGTCCGAGAGGCTTAACCGGTTCCTTATCCAAGGGCATTGTATCTGCTTATCCCCGTGAAATTGGTGGAGTAAACTATGTACAGGTTACAGCCCCAATTTCAGGAGGTAATAGCGGTGGACCTCTTCTGAATGCCTACGGTGAGTTAATCGGAATTAACACTTTTATTATTTTGGAAAGCCAGAATTTAAATTTTGCAGTTGAGGCTTCCCAGTGGCTAGATATGAATTTTGATTCACCGATGAAAGCGGATGATTTTTATGCAGCAAATGAAAAAGCTGACGAACCAATTTTGGTTGTTGAGGATACAACAAAGTCTGGTAACGTAGCTACTGCACAAGAAATTGGTCATAGATCAATGGTTACAGGTTCCATCGGTGGAGCTAATTTTGGCGACATATATTACTTTAAAGTAAATGAGAGTAAGAGTGTTTATGCATATTTAAGGGTAGAGGGTATTGACCAAGAGAAAGCTTTTCTCACGATTGTTGACTCCTATGGTAATTATCTTAGTTCAGAGATATATAAGGATGAAACGGATGGATCAAAGTATGCTTATATAGAAGCTGATTTACCAGCTGGTGAGTATTATATAATGATTTCATCGAATACAGACAACCCTCCTTATTTTACATATGGTTTTTTATTGCGTTATGTTAATTAGTATAGGGATAAATGTATTTAGGTTTTTTAAATTATTTATTATAGAGAATGATGTGGGTTGAAAAACACCCTTGACAGATTGAAAAACATTGCATAAGATATAACTATTATATTGTTAAATGTATTGATGGAGAGGATTAGATAAGGGTAGCTTATCAGAGAGGACCGCTCACCGGCTGAAAGGTTGTCTAAGGCAAGCTTATTGAAGGTAGCTCTGGAACAGTATTTCTGAAACCGCAAGGCGAGTAGGCGATACCGGGAAGTCCCGTTACAGACAAAGAGATGACTTGTCTTTTATATGTGCAAGCCATAAATAAAGGTGGTACCACGGTTCTTCGTCCTTTGCGACGAAGAACCTTTTTTTGCATTCAAAAAAGTATAAGTTAACCTATGGCAACAAAATAAAAGTAATTAATAATGGATTTACTTATTAAAGAATTGAAAGGAACAGTATAATGGAAAAAGAATTAGCAAAAACCTATGACCCCAAAAATATTGAAGAAAAACAATATGAGAAGTGGATGGAGAAGAAATATTTTCATGCAAAGGTAGATAGAAGTAAGAAGCCTTTTACTATTGTAATTCCACCTCCAAACATCACAGGACAGCTTCATATGGGGCATGCACTTGATAACACCTTACAGGATATTTTAATTCGTTTTAAGAGAATGCAGGGTTATAATGCACTTTGGCAGCCTGGAACTGATCATGCCAGTATTGCAACTGAAGTTAAGATTCTTGAAATGTTGAGAAAAGAAGGAATTCAAAAAGAGGATCTTACCAGGGAAGAGTTCCTTGTTAAGGCTTGGGAGTGGAAAGAAGAATATGGTGGTAGAATTATATCACAGCTTAAGAAATTAGGTTCCTCCTGTGACTGGGAAAGAGAACGTTTTACCATGGATGAGGGTTGTAATGAGGCTGTTAACGAAGTGTTCATTAAGCTCCACAAAGAAGGACATATCTATAAGGGGTCTAAGATTATTAACTGGTGTCCAGTTTGTAAGACCACAATTTCCGATGCAGAAGTTGAGCATGAGGAGCAAGCGGGCCATTTCTGGCATATCAAGTATCCAATTGTTGGGGAAGAGGGTTATGTTGAAGTTGCTACCACCAGACCTGAGACAATGCTTGGAGATACAGCTGTAGCAGTTCATCCTGAAGATGAGAGATATCAACATCTCATCGGTAAAATGGTTTTACTCCCGCTTATGAATAAAGAGATACCAGTTATAGCTGATACTTATGTAGATAAAGAATTTGGAACTGGTGTAGTAAAGATTACACCTGCACATGATCCAAATGACTTTGAGGTAGGAAAGAGACACAATCTCCCAGAAATTAATGTTATGAATGATGATGCCACTATTAATGCATTTGGTGGAAAATATGCAGGGATGAGCCGTTATGATGCTCGTAAAGCAATTGTTAGCGAACTTAACGAACTAGGTCTTCTGGTTAAGGTTGAGGATCATGCGCACAATGTTGGTACGCATGATCGTTGTAAGACAACGGTGGAGCCACTTATTAAACAACAATGGTTTGTTAAGATGGAGGAGTTAATTAAACCTGCAATCTCAAGTGTTAAGGCTGGTGAAATACAGTTTGTGCCAGAACGCTTTGATAAAATTTACTTTAATTGGGCTGACAATATCAGAGATTGGTGTATCTCCAGACAATTGTGGTGGGGACATAGAATTCCAGCCTGGTACTGTGACAAATGTGGTGAGGTAACTGTTTCTAAGGCTGCACCTGAGACCTGTAGTAGTTGTGGTCATACTCACTTTAAGCAGGATGAGGATACCTTAGATACCTGGTTTAGCTCTGCCTTATGGCCGTTCTCTACCCTAGGCTGGCCTAATGAGACAGAGGATTTGGATTATTTTTATCCTACCTCAGTTCTGGTTACCGGATATGATATTATCTTCTTCTGGGTGCTTCGTATGATATTCTCAGGATATGCGCATACGGGCAAAAAACCCTTTAGTAAGGTATTAATGCACGGACTTGTTCGTGATTCCAAGGGACTTAAGATGAGTAAATCTCTTGGTAACGGTATTGATCCACTGGAAGTAATCGACAAGTACGGTGCAGATGCACTTCGTTTAAGTTTAATCATGGGTAATGCGCCAGGTAACGATATGCGTTTCTATTGGGAAAGAGTTGAGTCCTGCAGAAACTTTGCAAATAAGGTATGGAACGCTTCTCGCTTTATCATGATGAATTTAGAAAAGGCTGAAATTAAAGAAAGCCTTGATGAAAGCTTATTAACAATTGCAGATAAATGGATTTTATCCAGAGTAAACTCCCTTGCTAAGGAAGCTACTGAGAACATGGAAGGGTTTGATCTTGGTATTGCTGTTCAAAAGATTTATGATTTCATTTGGGAAGAATTCTGTGACTGGTATATTGAGATGGTGAAGCCAAGACTTTACAGTGAGACAGATGAGACAAAGGCAGCAGCTCTATGGACTTTAAAGCATGTTCTAACTACTTCTCTAAAACTTTTACATCCATATATGCCATTTGTAACAGAAGAAATTTTCTGTACCTTACAGGAAATGTCTGGTCAATCAGAGGCGGAGTCCATCATGATTGCAGAATGGCCAGTATACAAAGAAGTATATGAGTATACCAAAGAAGCAGAAGCAGTGGAGCTTATTAAAGAAGCTGTAAAAGGTATTCGTAACGTTCGTACGGAAATGAATGTTTTACCAAGCAGAAAAGCTACAGTTATCGTGGTATCCGATAGTAGTGAAGTAAGAGAAATATTTACAGCAAGTAAGATATTCTTTGCTACTCTTGGTTTTGCAAATGAAGTTCTGGTACAGAGCGATAAGGCTGGAATTCCAGAGGATGCAGTTTCGACTGTAATTGCAGGAGCAGTAATCTACATTCCGTTTGCTGATTTGGTGGATATCGAAAAAGAAATTGAACGTCTTCAAAAGGAAAAAGCTCGTCTTGAAGGAGAGTTAAAACGTGTGAATGGAATGCTCGCGAATCCTAGCTTTGTTAATAAAGCTCCAGAGAGTAAATTAGCAGAAGAAAGAGCAAAGCTTGATAAGTACAATGACATGATGAAACAGGTATGTGAGAGACTGGAGCATTTTAGCTGATTTCAGGAAGCAATGTGTTAGAACTAGAATATATAAAATATAGACTAAGAAAGCGTGCGGTAATTTAACCCGCACGCTTTCTTAGTCTATTGTACTATTTTATCCTTCGTATAAAAGTTAGTTAGCTTAGTTATATTAATGCTCGTAGTTGTGTAATTAAATCTATAATATTAATCGAATACAACAATTGCTTGTTTACGTTTAATTCTAAGTAAAACACTTTCAAGTATTCTGAAACTGTGGTTTAAATCCTTCTGTTCCAGATAAGCTGTGGATAGATCTTGTCCTATTACTAAATCCATATTACGTTCATCGGAACATAATAGCACGGCTTTTCCTGCACCAAGTACGGAAGTTGAGTATACGCGGTCATGCAGAACCTTTTTGATTCTGTCAATTTCTAATAAACCGGTACCAGGCTGAATTCTTTGTAATTTTGTATTCAAATCAGGGCTAAGTACCAATACATAATTACCATAGATGCCGTCAGATGCAAGTAATTCTAAAGCGGTAACGATATCTGTATATGCATTTTCACCAGCTGACCAGTCTGATTTCTTTAAATGATTTACTCCGTCGGCAGTTAATAAGCCTTCATAACCAAGTTTTTCATTACCAAAGAATAGGAAATGATCTTCTCTTCTAGCAATAGCTTCAGCAGCAGTTGCAGCTTTGGAGAGGTCAACAGGGAAGCCTAATTGTTTACTCTTTACTAAGTCCTTAGCGAAAAGTGTGAAATCATCAAATAAGGTTGGGATTTCAACGTATTTTCTGCCTTTTGTGGTGATAATACCACTTTCATATACTTCGTCAAGCTCATCTGTATCATCAATGGTAATACTTTCGGTTCCAATACCAAGTGGCCCAAAGATATGAAGGAATTTCCTTCCGGTTAAAATGCTGCGTGCAGTTTTAACTACGGTAGCATCAATCTGACCCCATAAATCTTCTGCTACAGGAGAACCTTCTCTAGATAAATAATCCATAATATTGCTCCTTTCATAGTTAAAATAGTTCTAGTGCTTAATTAAACTTCCTACGGTAAGAGAATCCTTTGAGATAGCTGTGGATTCGTTTAACGTATCTAAAATACCTAAATCCTCAAGCATTTCTTTCACTTCTGATTCTCCGGATTCAAAATGCTCTGCTTCTGAAGGATCCAGAATACGAAGAAGAGTCATCAATTCGCCTACGTGCGCTTTCTCTTCATCACGGATTTCTGCAATAACTTTCTTTGCAATTTCATTGTCGGTAGCACGTACATGTGCATCATACACATAAATTGCTTCAAGTTCTCCGGCAATATTAAGTCTGATTGCCTGAATTAATTCTGCTGTTGTCATTTTCTTCTCTACATTCCCTTGGAATGGATTTGGAAAAGCTGGCATAACTTACCTCCTTGAAATAGGAATTATTACTGTTATTTAATTATAACAAGCTGTCCATAAAATACAAGTCCTTATTTTAATAATTGGTAAAAAATTTACAATGTGCATACGTTGATATTATTTCCATTAATGTTATGCTTATGCTAAACTTTTAGTTGATGCTTGCATTCGTCAAATATTTCTTATATGATAAAAGGGAATAAAGGTACAGTTAACAGTAAGGAGAGAAACGTATGATGCTAAACGATGATTATATTAATTTTAGTATTAAAAAGCAGAAGCATATCGCTTTGATTGCTCATGATACAAAGAAGCATGAGTTAGTGGAATGGGTGGAAAAAAATAAGGATATATTAAAGAGTCATTTTCTATGTGGGACAGGTACAACAGCGAGATTAATCGTAGATCAAACAGGGTTACCAGTAAAGGCTTATAATAGTGGTCCTTTAGGTGGAGATCAGCAGATTGGGTCTCGTATTGTAGAAGGAAATATTGATTTTGTAATATTCTTTTGGGATCCGCTGGCTTCTCAACCACATGACCCAGACGTAAAGGCACTGCTTCGTATCTGTGCGGTTTATGATATTCCAGTAGCGAACAACAGAGCTACAGCAGATTTCTTAATTACTTCTAGATTTATGAATGAAGAATATGAAAGAAAAGTTTTAAATTACAATAAAGTAATTCAAGGTAGATTAGAAGAGTTTAAATAAAATATCCTTTATTTTATAAAGGGTATAACATAAAAGAAGTTATAGAAGTAAAGAAAGGATTACACAAGTCTATAAGTAATCCTTTACAGTCTACTATAACTTTATTTTTATGCAATAGAAAACATATTCCTATTACTCATTACCCTCTACTAAGCTGTCTATAAAGAATTTGGCAGCATCTGAAATAGGTATGTCGCTATTATAAGCAGCCACAAGCAGACGAGCTGGGATATCCTGATTTGTATGAATAACGGATAGATTATCCATACTCTTAGTGCAAAAGTCTGGGACAAATGCAATTCCAAGGCCTATTCTTGCTAAGTCAATAAGGAGATCATTACTGCTAAGTTCAATAGCAGGCACCAGATCCAAGGAACTCTCCAGGAACAAATTATGGAGAAATATACTGGTGGTAGATTTCTTATCCAGCATTAATATAGGAAATTGCTGAAGCTCTTGTAAAGTAACGGGATGATTAATAATGGGAAAAGCTTCTGCATTTGCAATAAAAACATCTCGGAATTCTTTCACTGGAATAATCTGCATCATATTGTTCAAGGCACTGTTTGGAGAGTTGGTGACAATGACATCTACCTCATTGCGCTCCAAAAGCTTAGCACATTGCAGAGAGGTTCCATTGGTAACCTTAATATGAATGTTCGGGAATTTCTTATGGAATTGATTAAGAAAGGGTACAAGATAGTAACGGCATATAGT
>JAFACO010000493.1 GCA_023425485.1 Bacillota bacterium | reverse complement strand
TACTTCTCATGGATGAGGAATCAGAAACTCTTACACTTTTTGCTGTGAATAAGAGTTTATCAGAAAACATGGAGATAAGCTGTGACCTGAGGCAATTTGTTGATTATCAAGTTATTAATCATATGGTATTAACACATGATGATTTGAAGGCAGAAAACACCGAGAGCAATCCCAACAATGTTGCTCCAAAAGCAGGTAACAATGCTTTCCTTGAGAATGGGCATTTGAAGGTTGTCGTAGAAAAGCAAAGCTGGAACGTAATACAACTGCAACACAAATTATAAATCTTAAAACTTTACCAATAATAAAATCCAGTATTCAAAAAGAAACACGAAGGAATACTGGATTTTATATATAAAAAGCGAATCTAATTTTCAATAATATAATATTCTACACCTTTACGTGCAATGCTTATCGAACTGGTGGCTAATATTTTTCCTTGCTTATTTTTTGCAGTTAGATAAACCATTATATCATCCTTTATAGATGTATCTATAGAGGGGCCACACCAAGTCACACTTAATCCAGTACTTTCTTTCGATTTACTCTTTAGAAATTCCCCATTGCTTGTTGTCCAGTAAAATTCTGCATCTTTTAAATTATAAGCAAGTGCATTCATTTTAATTCCATTAACAGCTGACGAAAGCAAACTATATGAATTAATATTTGTTTGTATCAACAGCTTTTTCTCAGTGTTGAGATAAAATATTAATGTACAAATAATAAACAGCGTACCTACTATCAAATACCATCTCTTTTTCATAGTAAACTCCATCTCCAGATTTAACACGTTCCTCAACCAACTTTAAAAAATAATATTAAGTATATAGCAATACTATCCAGCAAGCAATATAAATGATTTCATTTTTTATTAGATATAATCTACATGTGTATAACCTAAAAAACAAGAAGGATATTATCCTCCTTGTTCCTATATTACTATACTACTTTTACATCAGCCTCTTTTGGGAAACCAGATAATACATGCCCTTAAAAATCTGTCCAGTGTTTTGTTGCTATTCGTTTCTATATTCATTAGCTTCTGCTTAAAGACATTAACATTACCAATAACCCTAAGCAGTTACTTTATAATCAGAATTTATAATTGTCCGTAACTTCAACCCATTAATTCTTCATACCCGTTAATACAATTCCTTCCACAAAGCTCTTTTGCCCAATAATATAAATAACGATACCCGGTAAGATGGTCATAAAGGTTGCTGCTAAAGCCACCGGCCAATTTGTACCAAAGGAACCAGTAAAGTTGGTTAAGGCTACGGCAAAGGTAAATTTCGTCATGCTATTTATGTAGATAATCTGCTGAAGCATATCATTCCAAATCTGGATAAACAGCATCATGGAAACTACGACAACAGCCGGGCGAATGGAGGGAACTAAGATCGTCCAAAGAATGCGCATTCTTCCTGCCCCATCAATAGAGGCTGCCTCATCCAGTTCCATCGGAATTGTCATTAAAAATTGCTTAATTAAAAAGATATTGAAGAAGCCACCACCTGTTAAGAACGGCAATATCAATGGCCAGTAACTATCTCCTAGTCCAAGTCCCTTTGTCCAGAATACATAGAGAGGAATCAGAGTAACCATTCCTGGCAGAAGAATTGTCCCAACACAGATATTAAATATGAGCTTCTTTCCTCTAAAACGCAATCTGGCAAAAGCATATCCACAAAAAATCGCAGTTACTGTACCAAAAAATACGGCTGGAATTATAATGGAAAAAGTATTAATAAAATATCGCCAGTATTCAAAGGTCTCTAAAGCTTTCGAATAATTTGACCATAACCACTCATGCGGAAGAAAGGAAGGCGGATATTCATTTAATGCTCCGGTGCTCATTAACGAGGATCTAAAGTTCCACCAGATTGGCAGAAGCACCAACATAGATACAATAAATACAATTAGTGTTACTGCAAGATTTAATACTATTTCTTTCTTTTTTCTACTTTTCAATACCCCATTCGCCAACATTTACTCCTCCCCTCCAAAGATCTGTGCTTTCTGCGTCTTAAATAAGATAATAGTAAAAATACCTACCAGCACAAAGAATATTACTGCATATGCCGCTGCATATCCCATTTTATTCTTTTGGAAACCGTATAAATAGATTACATAAGACATAAACATAGATTTTTTGCTGGGGCCGCCATCGGTAAGAGCAAGTGCCGGGTTTATAACCTGTAAATGAGTGATTAGGGCTGTTAGAACATTATAGAAGATAATTGGAGAAATACTTGGAATTGTCACATGCCAGAAGCGCTGCCAAGCATTGGCACCGTCAATTTTTGACGCTTCCACATAAACTCCTGGTACATTTTGAAGTCCTGCCAGAAAAATAACAATCAAATTACCACTAATCCAAATAGCAATTAACACCAAGGAAGGAAGCACTTGTTCTGTGCTATTTAAAAATCTTTGCGGAGGAAGTCCCATCATACGTAAAAGATAATTAAACAGTCCAAAATTACCTTCATACAGCCATTCCCACCCTTTAAATACACCAATAGCAGGGAGTAGATAGGGCACAAAGAAAATGGAACGGAACAACGTTCTTCCTTTAATTTTCATATTTAGCATCAATGCAACCACCAACGAATAAAGAATACCGCCAACCACAGCGAGCAGTGCATATAGAATTGTAGCTTTCACAGAATCAAAGAAATAGATATCCTTTGTAAAGATACGTATGAAATTGTCAAAACCTACGAATTCCGGCGTTTTTAACCCATTCCAATCAAATAAACTTAACACGAACACCGCCAGAGTCGGCAGATAGCTCATGAAGGTTACACCCAGGAACGCTGGTATCAAACACAGATATGCGGTTCGTTCTTCCCTTTTGCCAGCTCTTGATGTAATTTTTAATTTTGTTTTATTTTTCATACCAGCACCTCGTAATCATCAGGTGGCCTACAAAATGCATTCTGTCGACCACCTGATTACACTTATTTCAATTTTTATTGTGGATTACTTTCCTCAAAAATGCTATATAATTCTTCTTTATTTTCGTCAATTGCTTCTTTCATGGTCTGGTCACCCGTCCAAACACCTGAGAAAACTGTACTCAGTGTAGAATTGAATTCTTCAGCACCATTTACATAATACCAAGCGGTGGATACCATATTATTCTTTGCATAGTCAACAACTGCACTCTTATACATTTCTTTTGCAGGGAAGTTAGGGTTACCAATCCATTTGTCGATTTTTTCAGCCTCTGTATACCAGGAGTCCAGGATTGGCATCCAGGTTCCAGCTTCAATTAATGACCAGGAATTTTCTTCTTTCGAATACCACTTTAACCATTCCATTGCTTCTGCTGGATGCTCTGTGGTCGCAAATACTACATTAGGTCCGCCAGTACAGATGGTAACCTTATCTTTCATATAAGGAAGAACACCTACCCCATATTCAAAATCTGCATTTGGTCCAAGGAAGGTTCCTACATTCCATTGTCCATCGGTCGCCATAACTACTTTCTTGCTTCCCAGAGAAGATTCCAGAGCATTTGCAGCACTTGTTACAGGAGGTGCACAATGATATTTGCTGGATAAATCCGCTATTTTCTGAAGTGCATCTACCGTTGCTTCACTATCAATGGTACAGGCTGTTCCATCTTTACTGTAGTAACCGCCACCGTTGGATAAGGTCCATACTTCAAGCTGCCAGGGAAGTGTATTTACTGTACAACCGTAAACATCTATATTATTAGGATCAAAGTCAGGATCTAAAGCATTTTTACCGTTAATATCAATTGTAAGTGTCTGTGCCATTTTAACAAAGGTATCCCAGTCCCAAGCAGTATCCGCAGTTGCAGGTGGTGTAAATTCTGCTGGATCTAATCCTTGCTTTGTACAAATTTCATTTAATAAATCAATGTTATACCACAGATTTAATACTTCATTCGCAGCTGAATAGGCCACTGGCTTATCTTCATAGCGGAAGGTTAATGCATCCAAAGGCTTTGCATCGCCTTCGCCATACATTTCACTGATATCTGCCAGCAATCCATTCTCAGCAAATTTAAGAACACCTGCTTCACTCATGATACCGGTATCTGGA
>JAFACO010000467.1 GCA_023425485.1 Bacillota bacterium | reverse complement strand
AAAATGGACAAGAATGTAGTAATTGAAATGGAGGTCAAAAGTACGAGCTTTTGTGTCTAGCAAATTGACATAGTTCCATTTGAAAAAAACGGCTTGGAGAATATAAGAACTAATTTGGGCGAAATTGAAGACGAAGATTATTGTTATATGCCATGTAAAATAAATCAGGCAATATACGGAGCAGAGTTAAGCGGAGGAAAGGTATATAAAGTTAATAATATTTATTTGCTTTGTTTAGAGCACGGGTTAAGTGAGATAATTGATTTACTTATTACTCAATGTCGGTCTTTAGCAGACGTTTCGATGGACGATATTAAAATCTAACTACTGCTGTCTTTACTAATAGAAGTTTCTAGTTTAAGTATATAATCAATGCTATAATTTGAATGGTTGGAGGTTAATAATGGCAAGTAGATGCGAATGCTGCGGTAAACAGGGCAAATATACAATATTGGTATCTGATACGGATGGAAGATTATATTTACCAAATCAACACGTTAGATCTTTTGGGGGACAAACAAGAGAATTGTTACTTTGCCATAAATGTATGAGAACGATTGAGGACAATTTTAGAGCGACAATAGCCTATTTAAAAAGCGAAAATTCAAACGCATAAATATATAGATGAGATACTAGAAGTGGAACGAAATTTGTTTTTCATCTCGTTCCACTTCTTTTTCCCAAATCACTTGTTATATGAGCGTTCTTATTTTTCTCTATAGGACTTGCTTCCTAATGGACTCAGCTCGAAAGCTCTTAGTACTTTGTTTATGTTAAAAATATCGTCATTGCAGAAATCACGAAGTATTGCTTTATAGATTTGATGTATGTCTGAGTCAGGACAAAACCCCATTCCTTCTGCTTTCAACAAATCTTCCGCAATATCTGGCCCTAGTTTAAGACTAGCACAGATTGTCACAATGACTTCTACCTCAAATTTGCTACCGGGTTCATTCTTCTTGATTTTGTTGAATATTGTCGGATTAAGTAATGTAACTTCAGAGAAATGACTCCCAGTATATATTTCATGTTTTATTAACAAATCCATAAGTTTCTCACAGATTGTTTTATTTAATTTTTTCATGCGCTCAATTACTTCTAAAATGTGGTCGCAATAATCCTCAAAAGAGCATTTCGCAGACATTGTTTTATACTAAGAATCCATCAAATAAATAATTGATTTTATCAATTTTTTCGGAGGGGAGGCTTGTATAGATATTTTAATATCTATTGCCATTATAGTATATTTAGTTATCCGGTCTGGGTAAACTATCTTACAATAAATAACCATATGGCATCACCTCCTTTCATTCAAAATACTCCCCTCGCCTAAACCTATTTTTGTAAATTTTTTAAATAAAAAACAACCCTTCCCGGTTGTCTATCATTTGTTTTGTACATTATTAATTTGTACGCAAAATACGGCTTAAAATTTTAACTGTTTGGTCGAAACCACATTGACTTATGTACCCTATTGATAAGTATACACAAATATACATTAACATATCAGATTGTCTTTGTCAATTTTTACGTTATTCAATCGATAGTGTAATCATAATAACAAAGAAATAGTATATTTATATCGCTTATTGGCATAAAGATTACTCAATATAACTATAATAATAGTAGTACATGCAGTCGCGCATTTGCAATATCTTCTTTGATACGGTAATTATTTATAGAAAGGAGGTAACCTATTATGAGCATAAACCTCGATGACATTGAAAAGGCCGCAAGGATTGCCTATCTGTTGTTGTGCATCGCCCTCACGATAAAACAACTCATTGGATAACACAATCAATGCGGCCAATTGTAGAGAGGGAATACTCCCTCTCTACAATATTATAACACTAAACATATTCTTAGTTATTAGCTATTTTTTCATTAATAGTTCGATTTTTGCCGATAAATCTCAGATGTAATGGTAGGTTTTCTAACAACCATTTCTCATTTCATTTAATGTATGTTTCAAAAGTTCATAAATTTTTATATAACGCTCACGAAAAAAACTATTCTTTAACACAACAAAATTAAATTCACGGTTTTCAGAAAAACCATTAATGTTAATTATCGAAAGGCTGCCGTCTTCAATTTCCTTTTTCGCCGCTACCTCAAACAGAAATGTTATCCCTAATCCATTAGAAACCATCTTCTTTATTGCAGCCATATTACCTATTTCGATCATTTTTTTGAATGCATGAAGGGAATAGTTATTTTCTTGCAATATGTTCTCCAATATCTCCCGTGTGCCCGATCCTGGCTCTCTCAAAATCAGGCGACTACTTGTAATATCCTGAAAACCAAGTTCCTTATTTGCATATTCCGATTTAGGTGAGCAAACGGGAATAAAGCCTTCGAGGCTAAAAAGTATGGAGTCATATTCTGATTTATCGAAAAGCCCTTCTACAATGATAAAGTCCAGTTCACCGTTATTAAGGCGTTGAAGAAGAACCTGAGTATTCGAAACGGACATATGGACTTTCATTTCTGGATAAATAGAAAGCAAACGGGAGAGAATCTCCGGCATAACATATTCTCCGACAGACAGAGTTGCCCCGAATGAAAATTGCATAGTGTCGGTTTGGGTTGAATGGATGTT
>JAFACO010000411.1 GCA_023425485.1 Bacillota bacterium | reverse complement strand
TTGGATATCAGAATGATTTACTAGTTAAGATACCAGCGGATCAACGATTTTTTAGGGATGTAACCACGAATAAAGTTGTTATTACAGGAAGGAATACACTTAGTACCTTTCCAGGAGGTCTTCCCTTAAAGAATAGGACAAACATTATTATTTCTACAAAACAAGATTATAAAGTAAAGGATGCTATTGTAGTACATAGCATTGAGGAAGTACTTGAAGCAGTTAAGGGGTATAAGCCAGAAGATATCTATATCATTGGCGGAGCCAGTGTTTATAAGCAGCTTCTACCTTATTGCACTGTTGCGCATGTAACAAAAATTGATTATTCTTATCTGGCAGACACTTATTTTCCGAATCTGGATGAAATGGAAGACTGGGTATTAGCGGAAGAAACAGATGAGCATACTTATTATGATCTGTGTTATACCTTTTGCAGATACGAGAAACAGAAAAGATAAAACTGAAACTAGGCTTAGAATCCTTTCATAAACCAAAGTTATAATAGAAATATGAAATCATTATAAAACATCTAAGAAAAGACTTGAAATATTTCACTGGTAATACTACTATAAAGGGTATATAAAAAGCTGATAAACCCATATAAGAATCAGTTTATCGCAATTAAACATACCAGTTTCATAAGGAAGGATGATAAGATGCTTAATATCAGAATTGAGAAAACCAACAGCCCTAAGGCATTACCAGAAGCCAATAATCCATTAAAATTTGGAACAATTTTTACCGATCATATGTTTATTATGAACTATGAGGTGGGAAAAGGTTGGTTTGACCCACGAGTGATTCCCTATCAGCCCCTGAATTTGGAGCCATCTGCTATGGTCTTCCATTATGGACAGGAAATGTTTGAAGGATTAAAGGCATATAAGTCAGAGGATGGCAGAACTTTATTATTTAGACCAAACAAGAATATTGAAAGAGCCAATAAAACCAACAATAGAATTTGTATTCCAGAAATAGATGAAGAGGATTTCTTACAGGCAATTAAGACAGTGGTTGAGGTTGATGATGCGTGGATACCAACCAAACCAGGAACCTCTCTCTATATCAGACCATTTATTATAGCGACTGACCCGGTTTTAGGGGTAAGACCTTCCGAAAGCTATTTATTTATGATTATCTTATCACCGGTAGGAGCATATTATCCGGAAGGCTTAAACCCAGTAAAAATCTGGATAGAAGATGAATATGTAAGAGCGGTAGCAGGTGGTATTGGAGAAGCCAAGGCTGGGGCAAATTATGTTGCATCCATGAAAGCACAGGTAAAGGCTCATGAAGAGGGCTATTCACAGGTGTTATGGCTGGATGGTGTGGAACGTAAGTACATTGAAGAAGTTGGAGCTATGAATATATTCTTTAAAATTGATGGAACAGTAGTCACTCCGGCTTTGAACGGAAGTATTCTACCTGGAGTTACAAGAGACTCTGTAATCACTCTTTGTAAAGAATGGGGATTACCAACGGTTGAGCGTAGAATTTCAATTGATGAAATATATGAGGCAGCAAAAGCTGGTACCTTGGAGGAAGTATGGGGCACAGGTACAGCAGCGGTAATTTCACCAGTTGGGCAGCTTCGTTTTGGAGATAGTGTAATGCAAATTAAAGATGGCGGTATTGGACCAGTAAGTCAGAAACTATATGATACTGTTACAGGAATACAATTAGGAAAAATACAAGATAATCATAATTGGATTGTTGAAGTTTAAGGAGGTAACTGATGAATCAGTTATATACTGAAGTTGGGGTAAAGAGAAAAGAAAATTCGACTACTATGATGTTACGTACATTCATGATAATCGGAATTGTTTTAGGAGCATTTATGCTTCTATTAGGTAGTTACTTTGCAATTGTGGGAGTAATTATAATTGCAGCCTTGATATTTTTAATGCCTAGGTTGAAGGTTGAATTTGAGTATGTTTTTGTTGATGGACAGATTGATTTCGATCGTATCATAGCAGGATCTAAAAGAAAGACAGCCCTTCGAATAGACATGGAGCAGGTTGAAATTGTAGCTCAAGAGAGTAACCATGCACTGGATAGCTATAAAAATCAGCAGTTTGAAAAAAGAGATTTCACTTCCGGCGATAAAACTAAGAAAGCATATATCATTATAGCTAGTAAAGATGATAAGAGATATTATGTGAGATTTGAGCCTACGGAGGAAATGCTTGCAATGATTAAGCAGAAGAACCCTAGAAAGTTAGTACAGTACTAAAATAGCATAATGATATAAAAGCAACGGGTGGAGTGACCCGTTGTTTTTGCATTAAATATTTTAAATCACCTTCGGCGATGGGATTTATGCACCCCTGAATCATTTTCTTACGTTCTGTGCAGTAAATGCACAGAACTGCGTGAACAGTAACATAGTTTAATTAAATTACCTAAATTGAATAGTAGATTTTGTTGACAATAGTCTATGAATTAGTTATACTTTTAAAAATCTATTAAAAATTGCCTCATATAAATATGGGGCAATGAATTTATAATCAACTATAGGTATCGAAGAGGATAGCTTAATTCATTATAAGATGAATGCATTCTGTTATTTACACTTACGATCCTATCATACAACAGAAAGTGAGGAGATTACAGAATGGGACAAATTATCGGTGATGGAATTACATTTGATGACGTATTATTAGTACCTGCATATTCTGAGGTTATACCGAATCAAGTGGATCTGGCGACCAATCTTACCCAATCAATTAAGTTAAATATTCCATTGATGAGTGCTGGTATGGATACGGTAACTGAGAATCGTATGGCAATTGCAATGGCAAGACAGGGAGGAATTGGTGTTATTCATAAAAACATGTCAATCGAGGAGCAAGCAGAAGAGGTTGACAAGGTAAAAAGGTCAGAGAATGGTGTCATAACCGATCCTTTCTATTTATCTCCGGAACATACACTCCAGGATGCCAATGAACTTATGGCTAAATACAGAATTTCAGGTGTACCGATTACCGTAAATGGTAAGAAATTAGTTGGTATTATTACAAATCGTGATTTAAAATTTGAGACAGATTTTTCAAAGAAAATAAAAGAATCCATGACGACAGAAGGGTTAGTTACCGCAAAAGAAGGAATTACTCTTGAGGAGGCTAAGAAAATTCTCGCATCAGCTCGTAAGGAGAAGTTACCACTAGTGGATGATGAGGGAAACCTAAAGGGTCTTATTACTATAAAGGATATCGAAAAGCAAATTAAATATCCTTTATCAGCGAAGGATTCACAGGGACGTCTTTTATGTGGTGCCGGAGTAGGTATTACGAATAATATTATGGAACGTGTGGATGCTCTGGTTAAGGCAAGAGTGGATGCAATTGTTATTGATACTGCACATGGTCATTCTGCTAATGTATTAAAAACAGTACGTATGGTTCGTGATGAATATAAACAAGTTCAAATTATCGCAGGTAATGTTGCTACGGGTGAGGCAACTCTGGACCTTATCAAAGCTGGTGTAGATGCAGTTAAGGTTGGAATCGGTCCTGGTTCCATCTGTACAACAAGAGTTGTTGCCGGTATTGGTGTGCCACAGATTACTGCAATTATGAATTCCTATGAAGTTGCAAAGAAGCATGGTATCCCGATTATCGGTGATGGTGGTATTAAATACTCTGGAGATATCACCAAGGCTTTGGCAGCAGGTGCTAATGTATGCATGATGGGAAGTATCTTTGCAGGTTGTGATGAAAGCCCAGGTACTTTTGAATTGTTCCAGGGTAGAAAATATAAGGTTTATCGCGGAATGGGATCTATTGCGGCTATGGAAAAGGGAAGCAAGGATCGTTACTTCCAGTCGGATGCTAAGAAATTAGTACCCGAAGGCGTTGAAGGACGTGTTGCTTATAAAGGAACCGTAGAAGATACGGTATTCCAGTTAATTGGCGGTCTACGTTCTGGTATGGGTTACTGTGGTGCGAAGAATATTACCAGTCTCCAGGAGAATGGTAAATTTGTTAAGATTTCTGCAGCCTCTTTGAAGGAAAGTCATCCACATGACATTCATATTACAAAGGAAGCACCTAATTACAGCGTAGAAGAATAAGTACGCAAGCATCTCCGTTACTGCTTTACTTGATAAATCAGATAGTATCAAGCAATAATTAAGAAACGAACTTCAAATTTAGAGTAATTAAATTATAATAGAAGACAAAAAAGCGGATAAAAAGGCAGGAATTTTCAAAAAATGAAAATATCCTAGCCTTTTTATCGTTTATGATTTTATAATGTAGTAAAAGCATTGTTAATGTAAGCAGATTATTTTATAGGGGAGGTAGCAACTGTAAAAATGAACAGAACATTATCAAAAGAGGAATGGCGTAAAAGAAGACGAAAACGCAGAAATATCATGGGGTTATTGGTTTTTAGTGCAGCTATGGCTTTTATAGTTCTTGCTATATTTTTTTATAGGGGAAACTATCTGCAGGGTATGGGTTTTACAAAGAATGAGACGGAAAAATTATCGGTCAGCTTGCAAAATGGCGAAGATATTATGATAGATTATTTAACACCGAATAAGTATTCAAGACCGCAGACAGAATTAGAAAGAGTAAGAGGAATTGTTGTACATTATACAGCGAATCCAGGAACTACGGCGGATAATAATCGGAGTTATTTTGAAGGATTAGGAGTCAAAGGAACCACCTATGCCAGTAGTCACTATATTATTGGACTGGAAGGAGAAATAGTACAGTGCCTGCCCTTGAATGAGATGTCTTATGCCTCCAACGATAGAAATAAGGATACCATTTCAATTGAATGTTGTCATTCTGACCTTACGGGTGAGTTCAATCAAGAGACTTATGAATCCTTGGTTTCTTTAACAGCGGCTCTCTGTATGGAATTTAATTTAGATGCAGAGGATGTCATAAGGCATTATGATGTTACTGGTAAGCTATGTCCGCTTTATTATGTAGAACATGAAGATGCCTGGGACAAGTATAGGATGGATGTAGACAGTGCCGTAACTAAACTAAAAACGAAATCTTAGGTACGGTTCAAAGCGAAGCGCAATATTAAATAGCTTTGAAAGACTGCTTACAAACCATATTTTAAAGATATACCATCTAGTATTAACATAAGCCGGAGAAACCCATTATGGTTACTCCGGCTAACTTTATAATCTTATTTATTTTTAGAATATTTTATTAGAGTTAATAGTGTTTCAACTATGAGAGCTATAATTAGTCCAATACCTACAAAGAAGAGATATCCAATGATACTTGTTAATGTTCCCCATCCAGGAGCAATATCTCCAAGAGCTACATAAAAAGCATAAATAAGACCTACAAGGATAGAGATAGAGAATATCACAAAGAATACCTTTTTCTTGAAATATCCTGCAATACTTGGCGGTAGCGCTGAACAAATTGATAAAACAAGGATACCGGGGATACTGCCCATGATATAATCATTAGTAATTAGTAGTCTTGATCCTAATAATGCTGCAAAAATAATAATAAAATATAAAATAAATATAATCCACCAACGGCTTGATTTCTTTTCTGGCACCAATAGAATTCACCCTTTCATCTAAATAAATTAATAGTAATTACGCAGATACAAAGCATTATCTAAGTTTATGTTTAAGCAAGGTGTATTAATAGTATACAATAAAAAAGGCTGTCGTATGCAGGCTTATCAAAAGCTTAAAACACGCGACAGCCAAAGTATGACTAATCAATATATTTTATAGATTTATTTTAATTTCTTTACCCAGTGGTTCGTATTGTCGATAGTTAACTCCGGAAGCATCGAGCATTCGTTTGGCAGCAACCACAGAATCGGAGGTTGCGTATTTATCGCTCATGTAAATAATCTCTTTAATACCCTTTTGAATAATCGCCTTGGTACATTCATTACAAGGGAATAAGGTGGTATATACTTTGGCACCTTTCATGTGAGTGCCGGTATAATTTAAAATGGCATTAAATTCAGCATGGCATACATAGAAGTACTTGGTGTCCAGATTGGAACCCTCACGTTCCCAAGGGAACTCGTCATCTGAACATCCCATTGGCATTCCATTGTAGCCTACAGAGAGAATTTTATTATCTTCGCTGACAATACAAGCACCGACACTGGTACTGGGATCTTTGCTGCGCTCGGTAGATAGAAGAGCAATACCCATAAAATATTCATCCCATTTCAAATAATCCTGCTTCTTCATATGTTAAATCCTTTCTAATCCGTAATTTACCATTAAAAGTATCTTAACATAGAAGCTGTACCTTGTAAATTAATACTTGCTGCCAGCAATTTGAACTTTTATCAAATTAGTTGTACCTGAAGTAGCTAAGGGAACGCCAGCGGTTAATACAGCGAGTTCACCATCCACCAAATAACCTGCATCCTCAACAGCCTGAATTGCATGGTCGAACAACTCAAAGGTATCATGCTCCACGGCCATAAGAAGAGGAGTGACACCCCAAGCCATGTTAAGTTGTCTGCATACCATTGGATCTGTGGTACAGCCAAGTATCATACATTCCGGACGGTATCTGGAGATCATTCTAGCGGTAATACCGGAGGTGGTTACAGTAATAATCATTTTTGCATTTAAATCGTGTGCAGTAGTAACTGTCGCACGGGAAATGGCGTCGGAAATGTTGGGATTTTTAATTACATCTTGAATATTGAAACGCTTCTTATAGTCAATATCTTCTTCTGCTCGCATGGCTATTTTAACCATGGTCTTTAAAGACTCAATTGGATAAGCTCCGGCAGCAGTTTCCCCGGATAGCATAATAGCGCTGGTACCATCATAAATAGCATTGGCAACGTCAGTAGTCTCGGCACGGGTAGGTCTAGGATTTTTAATCATAGAATCCAGCATTTGTGTTGCAGTGATAACCTGCTTAGCGCTGTTATATACTTTCTTTATAATCATTTTCTGAATAATCGGTACTTCCTCGTAAGGAATTTCAACACCCATATCACCACGGGCAATCATGATACCGTCAGAAGCTTCAATGATTTCGTCAATATGCTCAACGCCATGGTAATTTTCAATTTTAGCAATAATCTTAGTCTGTGAATTATGCTTATTTAACATCTTACGAATTTCTTTTACATCATCCGCTGTGCTGACAAAGGATGCAGCAATAAAGTCGATTTTGTTTCTGATTGCAAAGAGGATGTCTTCACGGTCTTTATCGCTGATAAAAGGCATGGATAGATGTACGCCAGGTACATTTACACCTTTTTTATTTGAAATAAATCCACTGTTTTTTACAAGACAGGTGATATCAGTAGCATTAATATCAATTACTTCCATCTCGATTAAGCCATCATCAATTAATACAGTAGTACCTATTTCTACATCATAGATTAAGTTGGGATAGCTTATTGAAACCTGTGTTTCATCACCCTCTACTTCTCTAGAGGTAAGGACAAAAGTCTGTCCTTCTGTGAGGTGAACTTTTTTATCTTCCTTAAAGGTACAAACACGAATTTCAGGTCCTTTGGTATCAAGCAGGGTTGCAACCGGAATCCCAAGTTCCTCTCTAAGTTTTTCGATTTTCTTCAATCTAGCCATATGCTCACTATGGTCAGCGTGGGAAAAATTAAAGCGTGCAACATCCATACCGGATAGAATTAACTCTCTTAACACGTTGTCGTCATCTGTTGCTGGACCAAGGGTACATATAATTTTCGTTTTTCTCATATAAATCTCCATTCTGCTGTTAAGGACAGCTTTAGTTAATGAGGCGGGGTATAGTTAAATATTATATTCATCGGTTCCTTCGAACCGCTGCAATCAGAGTAAATAAAGGTAAAAATAAATAAAATTAATTAAAAATGCAACTTACTGTTATGACGATATTTTATACTGGAGTGTGTACGTTTCCAGAAATAAAGAGCGGCAAAGGCGGCACTAAATAGCAATACGATAACTATTATAAGCAGGGCACAGTGAAGAAAGAAACTGTCCGGAAGCATCATAATAACTGGATCAGTGGCGGGGTCAAAAAGCCAGTAGTCATTTTTGAAAAACAATTTATGAAATAATAGGAAGGCACGGTCAAAATCCAGAGCCATAAAAAATGCAATTAATAAAGGTAATACAACTGCTGTTATAGAAGAGACAAGTAAGTAACTAAAGTCACCTTTCTTTTTCTTATATACAATAATAATGACAGCAATGATTAAGGTAAAGGCTGCGAGGTAATAAAATGAAGTAAAAATATTTTTCACCTCAATAAAATGCTGCAAACCACTTTCGGAAGCCGCTAGAGTTGGAAATTCAAGAGCTCCTTTGAAAAAGGGAGAGGAATAATCAATTAAAGCATTATAATTTTGAAGTATTTCAGACTTTGGCAGTCCGGAGGCAGCTTCAATATTCAGTAAACCAACATCCATATAGTAAAGTGGTCTAAAGTTAATTGTGAATACAACGCTTAGAGAGATGAACAAAAGTGTAAATACAATTCCAATTACTATATCCGTAATCTTAAAACGTTTCATAGGAGTAATCACGCCTTTCTGAGTAACTGTACTTTGGACCAAATATTTTATGGCATAGCTATGCACTATAATTAAGTCTCAAACGAATTATAGTATAATTTGCAAGTGATTGCAATATTGCATTTTAGTAAATTTCCACATATAAGTACTTTATTTTTGATATATAATAAACAAGAAACGAAACTTGTATATATTAGAATTTGCAATAAGATACATAAGTATTTATGAATTGTAATAAGAAATAGAATGATGTAGTATTTTCTATAGTAAAAGAATAGTTGCACTTCAAATAAAGATAGAAATATGAAGGAGACGAGCCATGAGAGCATTGATCAGTGTTTCAGACAAGACAGGAATTGTTGAATTTTCAAAGGAGTTGGTTGCTCTAGGAATTGACATTATATCCACTGGAGGTACCTATGCCAAATTACAGGAAGCTGGTATTGCCGCAATGGAAATCTCTGAATTGACTGGCTTTCCAGAGTGCCTGGATGGACGAGTAAAGACCTTGCACCCCATGGTACACGCTGGTTTACTTGCGATGAGAAGCAATCCTGCCCATATGCAGCAGCTAGCCGATTTGAAGGTTGAGACGATTGACCTTGTTGTTGTGAATTTATATCCGTTTAAGGCAACAATTCTTAAAGAGAATGTAGAAAGACACGAAGCAGTTGAAAATATAGATATTGGCGGACCAACCATGTTGCGTTCTGCAGCTAAGAATTATCAGGATGTTGCTGTTGTTGTAGACCCTCGTGACTACGAAACCGTATTAACGGAATTAAAGGAGAAGAAAGAGGTATCTCTGGATACAAAGTTCTACCTGATGCAGAAAGTATTTATGCATACTTCTTCCTATGATACCATGATTGCAGATTACCTCAAAAAGGAAAGAAGTGATAAGGAATTACCAGAGACTTTGACAATGACCTTTGAAAAGGTTCAGGATATGAGATATGGTGAAAATCCACATCAGGCAGCAGCGTTTTACCGCGAAATTGGTAAGAAGAAGGGTTCAATTACAGATGCTGTTCAGTTAAACGGCAAAGAGTTATCCTTTAATAATATTAATGATACCAATGGTGCATTAGAACTGTTAAAGGAATTTACCGAGCCAACTGTGGTTGCGTGTAAGCACGGCAATCCTTGTGGTGTTGGCAGTGCTGAAGATATTACAAAGGCTTGGAAGAAAGCCTATGAAGCAGATAAAACCTCCATCTTTGGGGGAATTGTGGTATGTAATCGAGAAGTAACCCTTGAGATGGCAAATGATATGAAGCTGATCTTCCTGGAGGTTGTAGTAGCACCCTCCTATGAGAAAGAAGCTCTTGAAGTTCTTACATTAAAGAAGAATATCAGAGTATTAGAGCTTAAGGATATTGAAGTGCCGCAGGATGAAACCTGCTATGATCTTAAAAAGGTCAATGGTGGATTGATCGTTCAAACTGTTGATAGTAAATTACTAAAGGAAGAAGAGATAAAGGTAGTTACTGAGCGAACCCCAACCGAAAAAGAAATGCAGGATTTATTATTTGCTTGGCGTGTGGTTAAATTCGTTAAGTCAAACGGAATTGCGTTAGCAAAAGATTTGCGGACTGTTGGTATTGGACCAGGGCAGGTAAATAGAATTTGGGCAACCAAGCAGTCTATTGAACATGCACAAGAACTTATCGGAGAGGGAGCAACCCAAGGAGCAGTACTTGCTTCCGATGCATTTTTCCCATTTGACGATTGTGTAGAAGCAGCGTATCAGGCTGGTATTACAGCAATTATTCAACCGGGCGGTTCCAATAGAGATGAGGATTCCATTAAAAAGTGTAATGAATATGGTATTGCGATGGTTTTTACCGGAATGAGACATTTCAAACATTAACAAAGGCACGGCGGGAGACCTTGTGGGTTCTAATGTGTTTCGACGCCCAGACTGTATGTCCTTTGTTAGCATCAGATCAGACATATTAATTCGCTATGTCTGCCTGATACTAACAATGTTCCATCCAGTCTGTTCTGACGAAACACATTTTAGAATCCCACAAGGTCTCCCGCCTGGTTTTCTTATATTGTATGGAATAGTTGGTATAGTTTGTAGATGGTTTATAATAGTTTACACCGCTTATCACCTGAATTTACCTGCTTAATCGTTGAGTTCTAAGAAACACTAATTTAGCTGGGAAATAAAATTCATATAAAAGGGATGAGAGTCTTACGACCTCATCCCTATTTTCTGCTACAATCTGTCCTTATCAATAACTTTTAAAATATGATGCTTATACAATCGTTGCTAAACATAAGACGTATGGTTTCTTAACCTACAATTCATGCGGATTGCTACTGCTTATTGCAAGATTACTAGATATGTATACATATATATTAAAAATTACTCTCGGTTGCTTGGATTATAACCTTGTTACATTAGCAGCCTGAGGGCCTTTATCACCCTTAACTACTTCAAATGATACCTTCTCGCCTTCTTCAAGAACCTTGAAGCCGTCCATTTTAAGCGCTGAGAAATGTACGAAAACGTCATTGCCTTCTTCATCGGAAATAAAACCAAAACCTTTTTTAGCGTTAAACCATTTAACTGTTCCCGTCTTCATAAAAGCCTCCTAAAAACATAATAAGATTGCATTACTTCTATTAGTAATGATAGTATAAATTTAACATATGAGTATAAAAATGTCAAACATTATTGTTATATTTTGTAATATTGTAGTAACAGTTTAGACATGCGAGGTTAAGATATGTAGGAAGTGAAAGCTTGCTTTCGACTTCCTATGTATCTTAACC
>JAFACO010000334.1 GCA_023425485.1 Bacillota bacterium | reverse complement strand
AAATCATTCCGTTTGATGCAATTCCATGTGAATTATGGATTAAATTCAAGGACTTAGCTTCCTTCCAGGCAGAAGAGAGTTCTTTGTATCGGCTTATAGAAGGATTTGATGGAAACGATGCTGTTGTAATTTACTGCGAAGCTGAAAAATGTATCAAAAGACTTCCAAAAAGCAGAGGAGTTAAAGCGGATAAAGATTTAATTGGTCGTCTAATAAGCCAATATTCTGAAGAAAATGTACGAATTACTGAAAAGAGTATTGAAAATTTGGCGAAAAAGGGTTAGAATACAGACATTGTCAAAACATAGTACAAAGGGTTTGTAGAAGCTACAAAATGAGGAATTTGCCATGTAGGAATCATAGAGCCACAGGGACTGAATGGACATAGATGATAATTATCGGAGGTTATTAATAATGGGAAACGTTAAGACAATAGGAGTACTTACAAGCGGTGGGGATGCACCTGGAATGAACGCAGCCATCAGAGCTGTAGTTCGTACTGCATTGGCAGCAGGAGTAAAAGTAAAAGGTATCATGCGCGGTTATCAAGGTCTTCTTGAGGAAGATATCATTGATATGGACTCCAGAAGTGTATCAGATATCATACAAAGAGGTGGTACAATTTTATATACCGCTCGTTGTTTGGATATGTTAAAGCCTGAAGTTCAGGATATTGCAGCTGATATCTGCCGTAAACATGAAATTGATGGATTAGTTGTTATTGGTGGAGATGGTTCCTTTAAAGGAGCACAGGTTTTAGCAAGAAGAGGAATTAATGCAGTAGGTATTCCTGGTACCATTGACCTTGACATTACCTGTACTGACTATACCATTGGATTTGATACAGCAGTAAACACAGCAATGGAAACCATAGATAAGGTAAGAGATACTTCCACATCTCATGAAAGATGCAGTATTATTGAGGTTATGGGTAGACATGCTGGTTATATTGCTTTGTGGAGTGGTATTGCAAACGGCGCAGAAGAAATCTTAATTTCCGAGCGTTATGATTATGATGAACAACGTATCATTAATCGTATTATAGAAAAACGTAAAACAGGCAAGAAGCATTACATTATTGTAAATGCAGAAGGCGTTGGCGACAGCAATGGTATGGCTAAGAGAATTGAAGCAGCAACAGGCATGGAAACCCGTGCAACAATTATCGGCCATGCACAGCGTGGCGGAAGTCCTACCACCAGAGATCGTGTATATGCTTCTATGATGGGAGCTAAGGCGGTAGATTTATTAGTGGAAGGTCATAGCAAGCGTATTGTGGCTTACAAAGATGGTCAATTTGTTGATTATGATATTGAAGAAGGTTTGGCAATGAAGAAGGATGTTGATCAGTACATGTATGATTTGTCAATTCGCCTTTCAAAATAATAAACACATAGAATAAGATTAATTTTCTCCGGGCTATTTCGGTTTTACCGATCTATCCCGGACTTTTTCGCACTATAGGATTCGTCAATTTGAACAGAAACCTACTATATTTTATATCATATAATTGAAAACTATATTGTTCAAATTGGCGAATCATATTCTGCACGATCAAAGGAGGTACATAGATTTATGAATTCAAGAATGAAGAAGCTGATATCTTACTATAAACCCTATAAAGGGTTATTTTTTGCGGATATGTTCTTTGCCTTGCTCGCAGCAGGCATATCCCTGGTATATCCAATGATAGTGCGATATATTACAAATGATGTGCTGATAAACTATGAGATGTCCGAAGCTACACCCATTATAGTTAAGTTATTGCTGGCAATGCTTGGGCTAGCACTGCTTGAGTTTATCAGTACCTTTTTTATCTCCTATCAGGGGCATATCATGGGTGCAAAGATGGAATATGATATGCGAAATGATCTTTTTGAGCACTATCAAAAGCTATCTTTTAACTTTTATGATAATCAGAAAACTGGTCAACTTATGTCCAGAATTACCAGTGACTTGTTCGACATATCAGAGTTGTGCCATCATGGACCGGAGGACATTGTAATTTCAATCATTAAAGGTGTCGGTGCTTTTGCGATTCTAATTCAGATTAATGTACCGCTTACTTTATTAGTCTTTGCTTTTCTTCCCTTTATGTTCGCCTTTGCCTACTTTATGAGAGGAAGGATGAATCGGTCTTTTCGTAAGAATAGAGAGCGAATTGCAGAAATTAATGCACAGGTAGAGGATAACTTATCCGGTATTCGTGTAGTTAAATCCTTCGCAAATGAGGAAATTGAGACAAAGAAATTTCAAGCAGGCAATGCAAGATTTGTAGAAAGTAAAAGAAATAGTTACTGGAATATGTCCAGCTTTCATTCAGGTTTAACTTTATTTACAGCTCTCATTAATATAGCCATGATTGCTGGCGGTGGGTTTTTTATAACCAAGGGACTTATTAATATGAGTGATATGCTTACGTTCTTGCTTTATATCAATACATTAATTGAGCCAGTAAGAAAGTTAATCAATTTTACGGAAACATATCAAAATGGTATGACAGGCTTTACTCGTTTTAATGAAATTCTAGAGATCAATCCAGATATTACGGATAAAAAAGATGCAATTACCCTTAGAGAAGTCAAAGGTGAGATTGAATTTAAAGGAGTTGCCTTTAAATATACGGAAGCCAACAATGAGGTGTTCCGTGATATTGACTTGAAGGTTGAAGCTGGTGATTATCTGGCACTTGTTGGATCTTCCGGTGTCGGGAAAACTACAATGTGCAGTTTGATTCCACGTTTTTATGAGGTTTCCGATGGAAGTATTAAATTAGATGGAACGGATATAAGAAATATTACACTTCGCTCCCTTAGAAAGAATATTGGTATTGTACAACAGGACGTTTATCTATTCGCAGGAACGGTTATGGATAATATAAGATATGGTTGTCTCGAAGCAAGTGAGGAAGAGGTCATAGAAGCTGCGAAGAATGCCAATGCCCATGACTTTATTATGGAACTACCTGATGGCTATAACACTTACATTGGCCAGAGGGGTATAAAACTTTCCGGTGGACAGAAGCAAAGACTTAGTATTGCCAGAGTATTTCTAAAGAATCCTCCGGTATTAATTTTTGATGAGGCTACTTCTGCACTGGACAATGAGAGTGAAAAGGTAGTTCAAGATTCGTTAGAGAGGTTGGCGAAGAACAGGACAACATTTGTAATTGCTCACCGCTTATCCACTATAAAAAATGCAAAAAAAATACTGGTTCTCACAGAGGAAGGTATTAAAGAAACTGGAACTCATGAGGAATTATTGGCGAAAAATGGAGTGTATGCAGGACTTTATCGACTAGCCTACGAAAGAAAAAATGCATAGAGAATTGAAAAGGGATTTATAAAATATATAGGAATTATACGAGTCAACTTAAGCAATAATATTAACATATTTTAATTACACTATGATAGGTAGGTTCGCCTTACTAATCTGAACAGTGCTTTCAGTTCAAGAGCCATGTTTAGTATGTTTAAATTGAATGAAAATTGAAGGCTGGTTTATATATGAAGAATTAGTAAAAGATTCATATGTAAAACCAGCTGTTTTTATGGAACCCTGTAGGATGTACCCCCGTCTAATGGTTAGAAAGAGGAAAGAGTGCATCCATTTTTATCAAAACAAATGAAGCATTTTTGTTTCATATTGTTTACATCATCTGCCAGTCCATGTATACTATACTGTAGAAAACAGGCGGTTTTGCCTGCAGAAATAGTAGGGTATGCAAAAGAAGGAAACAGAGGATTATAAGAAATAGGAT
>JAFACO010000279.1 GCA_023425485.1 Bacillota bacterium | reverse complement strand
CACAGAAGCTGGATCAGAAGCAGCATCAAGACTTGGTGAACTAGTTGCTGTTCATGTAATACCAAGACCACATAATGGTGTTGGATCAATTCTTCCATTTATTAAATAATGGTAATGCTAGAAATTAGGTACTATAAGTTCAACATAAGAGACAGCTTAGGAAAGACAGAAGGAAATGCATTCTACTAATCGATAAAAGCTTATAGTACCTAATCTCAATATATGTAATTGGTTTTAAACATGTTATTCCCCATTTAGTGCCTGCATAATCCCCCCCCCAATAACTGACATATGCAGGCACGTTCTTTAATGAGACAAGAAGAGGTAAGGCTATGAATTACGATAAGGTATTCGTTGAACAGGTAACAAAGCTGGTAATACAAAGTTTGCAGAATCTTTCAGAGACAAGAACTAAGGTGCCGGTTGGTATTTCTGCAAAGCATGTGCATTTAAACAGAAAACATGTAGACATATTATTCGGTGAAGGATATCAGTTAACCCATATGAAACCGTTAAGCCAGCCTGGACAGTTTGCTGCCAATGAAACTGTGGAATTGATTGGACCGAAAGGAATACTTTCAAAAGTAAGAGTACTTGGCCCGGAACGATCCCATACCCAAGTTGAGGTTGCAATGTCTGATGCAAGAAAGCTTGGTGTAAAGCCTCCAGTCAAAACCTCCGGAGATATTATTGGATCAGTTGGAATTACCCTTCGTGGTCCAAAAGGTGAAGTTACAATTAGTGAAGGTGTTATAATTGCTGATAGACACATACATATGACCCCGGAAGAAGCCAGACAATTTAATGTTATGGATGGACAAAAAGTTAACTTACTAGTATCAGGTGATAAGGGTGGCATATTACATAATGTATGCATTCGTGTCAGCTCGAAGTACGCTTTAGACTGTCATATTGATACGGATGATGCGAGTGCTTTTCAAATACAACAGGGGCAGCTGGTAAGTATAATAAGAGAAAACAAATAGATAATTATGAACAACTAGAAATTCATACTCACGATTATTTGTCTAAAAATAAAGCAGAGAGGGAGAGAAGGATGATTATTGGTACAGTAAAGGGTACAATCGTTTCTACGCGAAAATGTAGTAATCTGGTGGGTTATAAGCTACTGCTCATTGAACCGTATTACGGAGAGAAATCCAAAATCTTTGTAGCGGCAGACACTTTAGGTGCAGGAATAGGCGAGTTAGTTCTGATTACCACAGGTAAAACAACGCAATTTGCGATAGATAGGTCTGCTCCTTTGGATGCTATAGTTGTTGGTATTATAGATGCACCACCACAAGCAGAAATCTAATACGAAGGTTAGGCATGGTAGTTAGTACTAATATGAATAATCAGGGCTGACTTTTCATTAAGTACAGCCCTTTTCTTATAAATAATACAACTTCATTGTACATGTCTTATTAATATAGTTCAAATATTTTGTGCTGATGTATCACTTATCAGGCATCGGCAGAATGGAGATTTTATGAGCAAAGCAGTAATAAAGGTTTTGGCAGTAGCAGATCCTGCAGTTGCAGTGTATGTTGATAAAAAATTAAATCTACTGAATCAATTTGAAGAAGAGGTTCAATTTGATGTAGTACCTTGGGCTGAATATTATAAAACGATGCTTGCGGTATTTGCTGGAAAAGCATCCTACGATGTTATAATGGTTGCGGGACATCTTTGGTTACGTGACTTTGCTGAAAAAGGTTACTTGGAACCCCTTGAATTAGAAGAGGAAGACATTCTGCCTGTCATTCTGCAGGAAATGAAGTTTAACAATAAAACATACTTATCTCCATCCTTCTGTGATGGACATATGGTGGTATACCGTAAAAGCCTCCTAAAAGAGAAGTACGGAAAGCTATTTGATAATGTTATTACACCTGCTGAATACATAAAAGCTGCTAAAGTCCTCGGGTCAAACAGCGAGCTGACAGCGGTGGCCATGAAGGCGGACCCTTCTGAAATTTTCACGGATGCACTTCCCTTCTTAAGAATGGGTGGTACGGATGTATATGATAAGGAATACCTTGAGGTTTCATGCAATAATTCAGAAGTAGTCAAAGGCTTAGAAGCTTATTGTGAGCTAAGAAAATATGCACCGCTGGATACTGATACCTACGGCAATGAGCAGATTGTTACAGCAATTCAACAGAAGAAAACTGTCATGGCAGTCACCTGGAGCGGACAATTAGGTGTGGTATATACAGACTCCTGCGTGGAAAAGGAAGATTTAGGCTTCACTACCTTCGACACATCCTGGAATGTGACCTGGTCCTTTGCCATCAGTGCCAACAGTCAGAATAAAGAAAAAGCAGAAAAACTCCTGCATTTCCTGCGTTCTCCGCAGATAGATAAAATTGCTGGTGCGCACAGCGGAGCACCCATTCGCAGACAGAGTTATATCGATGGATTATCACAGTATCCCTGGTATGAATGCCAGCTAAGCATGTTTGATAATGCAAAACCAATCCCCAATATAGTTGCAGCCGGTGATAAGAATAATGTATTTTATGAAGAAATCACTAATGCTTTTGCAGGTAGAAAATCAGCAAAGGAAGCAATGGCTGATACAGAACAACGGATTAATCAAATCGACTAAAACAGTAGCATTTAACACAAGCAGATTGGAGCTGTTATGAGAATAATTATTATTGGAGGAGTAGCGGCAGGTATGTCAGCGGCTTCCAAGATTGCCAGAATGGATAAAACATGTGAAGTAGTTGTTTATGAGAAAGGTGGTTTTCTTTCTTATGGAGCCTGCGGACTTCCCTACTATGTAGGTGATTATAATGATGATTACCGACGTATGATAGCACGTACTCAGGAGAAATTCAGTGAGGCAGGAATTGAAACCCATTTATATCATGAAGTTGTGAAGGTGGATGTTGAGAAAAAGCAGATATTCATTAATAACCTGAAAGACAAAACCATGTTTATTGATAAATATGATAAGTTGATGATTGCCACAGGTGCAGCCTCCATAGTACCTCCCTTCCCAGGAGTCGATCTGTTAGGGGTGCACGTGTTAAAAACTCTGGAGGATGGAATCTTCTTAAAGGAATATGCAGCGAATCCAGAGATTAAAAATGTGACCATTGTTGGCGGCGGATACATAGGAATTGAATGTGTGGAAGCATTTTTAAGCCTTGGTAAAGAAGTAAGGTTAATTGAAGCTGCGGAGAGAATTCTAACTCCCTTTGATGAAGAATTATCCGAGTTAGCCCAGAAAGAAATAGAAAAGCATGGTGTGAAAGTTCATCTGAAGGAGAAGGTAAAAGCTTTTCATGGAGCTAGTAAGGTGAACCAAATCGAGACAGATAAGGGTATGTACAATACAGACCTTGTAATCGTTGCAATTGGTATTCGTCCAAGCACAGAGTTCCTCAAAGATACTGGTATTCGTAGGGCAAAGAATGGCGCAATCCTTGTAGACAGAGAGCTTAGAACCTCAATTGAGGATATCTATGCTGCTGGTGATTGTATCTTAGTTTACAATGAAGCTATGGAGGAAGATAGCTATCTGGCACTTGGCACAGTAGCTAATAAATGTGGACGTATTGCAGGTGCAAATCTGGTCGGTGAACATCAGAAGTTCATTGGTGCCTTAGGTTCTGCGGCAATTAAAGTCTGTAACCTTGAAATGGGACGAACCGGTCTTGGAGAAGCGGATGCAAAGCGTCTAAAGAAAAAGTATAAAACAGTAATTGTTCAGGCCAATGATCACCCTGCCTATTACCCTAATCCAACACCAATTACCATTAAAGTAATCTATGAAGCAGGAACACTAAAATTGTTAGGTGCTCAAGCCTGTGGTGAAAAAGGAGCTGTTTTAAGAATAGATTCCTTTGCAGTGGCGATTCATGCAGGTATGACCACGGACGAACTAGGTATGACGGACCTCGTATATGCACCTCCATTTTCTGGTGTATGGGATGCAATTCAAATTGCATGTAACCTAGCGAAATAGGGGCAGGAAAGGAGTAATCATGAGCAAGTTAATGTCACTCACACAAGCGGTGGAACTTATTCAGGATAAGGATATTGTAGGAATAGGTGGTAATGCCCTGCATCGTGCACCTATGGCGTTGGTTAATGAAATAGCAAGGCAGAAGAAGCAACACTTACAACTGGTTAAGACCGCGGGAGCCATGGATGTGGATTTACTTTGTCTCGCTGGATGTGTTCGCAGTGTAGATGCAGGATTTATTAGCTATGAAACAGAATATTCCCTTGCAGGACATTATAGAAAAGCAGTACAGGAAGGAACAGTGAAAGGCAACGAGCATGCTTGTTATACGGTGATATCTGCTCTAAGGGCAGCCAGTATGGGAATAGGCTTTATGCCCGTAAGAGGTTTGCAGATCAGTGATCTGATTGAGGCAAACGATTATTTTACCAAGATACAGGACCCTTTCACAGGTGAAACAGTAACAGTGGTGAAGGCAATAAGACCGGAGGTTGCAATTATTCATGTTCAAGAAGCGGATTGTAATGGAAATGCAAGAATTACAGGACCCAAATATGAGGATGTACTATTCTCCAGAGCTGCAAAACAAGTAATCATATCGGCAGAGACAATTGTACAGGAGAATACCTTTGCCTACTCCAAAGAGAAAGCAGACATACCGCATTTTCTGGTGTCGGCAGTTGTCCATGCGCCAAAAGGAGCAGCACCCTGTTCCTGTCCTACAAAATACGATATCGATCGGAAACAGCTGGATGAGTTTAAAGCAATGAAAGATAGAGATGAACTAGAAAAGTATTTAGATAAGTATAAAGCAAAAGAGTTTAAAAGATAGGGGGAATACAGAATGTTATATAAAACAGGTGAAAACAGTCCATTACATAGTAACAGCCTTCGCCCCTGCGATATCATGATCTGTGCAATGTCAAGGTTGATAAAGGATAAGGATATTGTATTTCATGGTGTATCTTCCCATATGCCTATGATTGCTTTATTGCTGGCAAAATCACTTCATGCACCACATGCGGTACATCTGAACATTCCAGGCGGTGTAGATCCTAAGCCTAGAATGCTTATGAAACATACCAGTGC
>JAFACO010000265.1 GCA_023425485.1 Bacillota bacterium | reverse complement strand
GACGATGCCTTGTGTGTCAGGGCTTTAAAAGAACATTTTAAAATAGGTACCATGGATGGCCTTGGACTAAAGGATTATACCATTGGTGTAATCGCAGCAGGCTGCATTATGCAGTTCTTAACAGAGACTCAGAAGAGTTCGCTTTCTCATATTACAAAGATTACTCCTTATACCTATGAAAAGTATATGCTGTTGGATAGCTCCACCGTTAGAAACCTTGAATTGACCCAAACAATGCGTGAAAAAACCAAGAAGGGTTCCCTTCTTTGGGTATTAGATAAGACGAAAACTGCAATGGGAGCAAGGCTTCTTCGAAGCTATATGGAACAGCCTTTAATTGATTTGGATATGATTAATCAACGACTGGAGGCAGTTAGCCAGTTAAAAGACAATATGATAACCAGGGAGGAAATAAGGGAATACTTAAATCCAATCTATGATCTCGAACGATTAATGAGTAAAGTAAGCTATAAAAGTGCAAATCCCAGAGATTTAATTGCCTTTTCTGCTTCTTTATCCATGCTGCCACATATTAAATTTCTTATTAAGGAGCTGGATGCATACCTTTGGAGAGAGATTTATGAAGAATTAGACGTTCTCGAAGATATCAGTGAATTAATTACGAAAGCAATTGCTGAAGAACCCCCCATTAATGTTAAAGAGGGTGGAATTATAAAGGAAGGCTTTCATGCTGAAGTAGACCGATTAAGACTTGCCAAAACAGAAGGCAAGGATTGGTTAATGGAGCTGGAAACCAAAGAAAGAGAAGCAACTGGAATTAAGAATTTAAAAATACGTTTTAACCGGGTGTTTGGTTATTACTTAGAAGTGACCAATTCCTATCAGAATTTGGTACCTTCCAATTGGATTCGTAAACAGACGCTGGCAAATGCGGAGCGATATACGACCACTGAATTAAAGGAATTAGAAGATATTATCCTAGGTGCAGAAGATAAGCTGTTTTCCTTGGAGTACGATTTGTTCTGTGAAATTAGAGATCAGATTGCCCTGGAGGTAAAACGAATTCAACAAACGGCCAAGGCGATTGCAAAAACAGATGTCTACGCCTCGTTAGCGGCAGTGGCAGAATTGAATAACTATACTAAGCCTGTTATGAATACGGAAGGTTCTCTTCACATTAAGAACGGTAGGCATCCAGTTGTAGAGCGTATGATTTCCCACGATATGTTTGTGACAAATGACACCTTGCTGGATAATAAGCAAAACCGCGTTTCAATTATCACTGGTCCCAATATGGCTGGTAAATCTACTTATATGAGACAGACTGCTTTAATTGTATTGCTGGCTCAAATCGGTAGCTTTGTACCTGCGGATCAAGCAACAATTAGCATTGTTGATCGTATTTTTACTCGTGTGGGTGCTTCGGATGACTTAGCCAGTGGTCAAAGTACCTTTATGGTAGAGATGACTGAGGTAGCAAATATTCTTCGTAATGCAACGAAGAACAGCTTATTAATCTTGGATGAGATTGGACGAGGTACCAGTACCTTTGATGGGCTAAGTATCGCTTGGGCAGTTGTTGAACATATCAGCAATCACCAGATCCTTGGTGCAAAGACCCTGTTTGCCACACATTATCATGAATTAACTGAGCTTGAGGGTCGTCTGGAGGGTGTTAATAATTATTGTATCGCTGTAAAAGAACAGGGAGAAGATATTGTCTTTCTTCGTAAAATTGTAAAGGGTGGTGCAGATAAGAGCTATGGTATTCAGGTTGCCAAGCTGGCAGGAGTGCCAGGAAGTGTATTAAAAAGAGCATCTGAAATTGTACTCGAGCTTTCCGGTAATGATCTTGCATTGAAGACCAGAAATATATCAGAAGTCGAAAAGAATGATAGTGAGGTTATACCAGAACAGCTATCCTTTGTAATGGACCAGTCTATAAAAGAACAATCAGAAAGTAAAAAGAAGAAAAAGAATACAGATCAATTTTCCTTATTTGCGATGAGCGGGAATGAAGATATCATTACAGAACTAAGAGATATTGATATTGCGAGATTAACTCCGTTAGATGCTATGAATAAGCTGTATCAAATGCAGAGAAAGATAAAAGATCGTATTTAGAGTGGAAGGGAGATTACTATGCCGAATATACATGTACTTGATGATTCAACCATTAATCAAATTGCAGCCGGTGAAGTAGTTGAACGCCCAAGTGCAATTGTAAAGGAATTGATAGAAAATGCGATGGATGCTGGAGCAACTGCAATTACATTAGAAATAAAAGAGGGTGGTCTTAGCTTTATTCGTATCACGGATAATGGCTGCGGTATAGCAAAGGAAGATATTCCTCTCGCATTTTTACGCCACGCTACCAGTAAAATTAAAACGGCAGAAGATTTATTAAGTGTAACTAGCTTGGGATTTCGCGGTGAAGCGTTGTCCAGTATTGCTGCGGTATCGCAGGTAGAACTAATTACAAAGACAACTACCGCCTTAATCGGTTATCGTTATATAATTGAGGGCAATGAAGAAAAGTCCTTTGAGGAAATCGGATGCCCATCAGGTACAACAATTATTGTGCGAAATGTATTTTATAATACCCCTGCAAGAAGAAAGTTTTTAAAATCAGCAACTACGGAAGCTGGTTATATCAGTGATCTTATGGAACGTTTAATTGTGTCTCATCCGAATGTTTCGTTTAAATATATTGCGAATAATCAAGTGAAATTGCAATCCTCTGGAAATAGTATGAGTAAAGACATACTTTACAACATCTATGGAAGAGAGGTCTCCAAAGAGCTGCTGTCAATTGAATATCATTCTGAAACAGTGAACATTTCAGGATACATTGGAAAGCCTATGATTACGCGGGGTAATCGAAATCATGAGAACTATTTCATTAATGGCAGATACATCAAAAGTAGTGTGATTACGAAAGCCATTGAAGAAGCCTATAAACCGTTTTTAATGCATCACAAATATCCCTTTACCTCCATTTATTTTGAAATCGATCCATCATTCATTGATGTTAATGTTCATCCGCAAAAGATGGAAATTCGTTTAAAAAATGGAGAAGAGATTTATCGGTTAACACAAGAGCTGATTCGAACAACTCTGACTGGAAAAGAACTAATACCCAAAGTAGTATTAACCCCAAATGAGCAAGAGAAACAAGTGCTGCCGCAAATGCCGGAACCCTTTGAGCGTAATCGACTGAAGCAAATGACTGGGTCTGCAACCTATGATAGCAGGAATAATAAGACCTTTGTCTCAAAGGTGGCTGAAACCAGTGAGGGATATAATAAACCCAACAAAACATTTGAACCAAGAGTGACTGAAGCTGGTAAATCATTTGGGACAAAAGTGAATCAACATGGGTTGAATTATATCGAGGCAACAAAACCTTTGATTTCATCTACGAGTCCCCTTGCAGAAACTCTTGCAGGTGTAAAAATAGAGCGGGATGCCAATTTCAGTACACCTAATGGTATTCAGAAGAACAAAGATGTCATAATAAATGAGTCAACAATTCCTAAAGAGGATGTTCAAAATCAGCCAACGAAGCAAATGAGTTTATTTGAGGAAGAAACCTCGGATGCTCCGTTTTTATCTTCCAAGGCGATGAAAGAGCATCGTATCATTGGACAGGTATTTTCTACCTACTGGATGATTGAGTATCAGAAGGAACTCTATTTTATTGATCAGCATGCCGCCCATGAAAAAGTACTCTATGAAAAACTTATGGCAGCAGCAAAGAATAAGACCTTTGTATCCCAGCAGCTAATGCCGCCCATTGTACTAACCTTATCCCTAAAGGAACAAGAGATTCTTCGAAAACACGAAGAGCTGCTATTGCAGCTGGGTTATGAATTTGAGCACTTTGGTGGAAATGAATATTCTGTGAGAGCTGTTCCGGCTGATTTATATCAGATATCGGAAAAGGAGCTTTTACTGGAATTTATTGATTCCTTATCCGAAGAAGTTCAAAATGCCCAATTACATACTGCCTCCATCCTGGAGCGTGCGGCGACAATTTCCTGTAAGGCAGCGATTAAAGCAAATCATAAATACTCCTTTGAGGAAGCTGCTGCACTCATTAATGAATTGCTTAGCCTGGAGAATCCCTATCACTGTCCACATGGAAGGCCAGTTATCATTTCCATGAGTCAATATGAATTAGAACGTAAATTTAAGCGAATTATTTAATGGTAACAGTTTAGCGAAGCGAAATCGAGCTTTTGGCTAAACTGTTACTAATATAGCATAATAAAAAATATAACCTATTGCAAAATATTAAAATAAGGCTACAATAGCATAAACGTAATAGTCTTAAAAACAGGAAGAAGGAAAACATGAGTAATAAGCCGTTAATCATACTCACTGGACCGACCTCGGTTGGTAAATCTGCTTTATCCATAGCTCTGGCAAAGGCTGTAAATGGCGAAATCATCTCTGCTGACTCCATGCAGGTATATCGGAATATGGATATTGGAACAGCAAAACTTAAGAAAGAAGAGATGCAAGGTGTGCCTCATTACCTCATCGACGAGTTAGAGCCGGACGAGGAATTTAATGTAGTTAAGTTCAAGCAGCTTGCCAGGGGTTATATGGAGGAGATTTACGCAAAGAATAAAATTCCAATTCTCGTGGGTGGAACTGGTTTCTACATTCAAGCAGTATTGTATGATATTGAATTTACTGAAAATGAGTCCGATAACTCATATCGAAATGAATTAGAGCAATTAGTTCTTGAAAAGGGTGCTGATTATCTTCATGATATGCTTACAAAAGCGGATCCAGAGAGTGCAAAGGCAATTCATCCGAATAATCAAAAACGTGTGATACGAGCATTGGAATACCTAAATCAAACGGGAGAAAGAATTTCTTCGCATAATGAGGAACAAAGACAGAGAATGTCCCCTTATAATTTTTGTTATTTTGTACTTACAAAGAATCGTGCTGAATTATACGAAACAATTAACCAAAGAGTGGATCTGATGCTGGCAGCAGGATTAATAGAGGAAGTTAAATTATTATCCGAAAAAGGATATCATAAAAATTTAGTATCCATGCAGGGGTTGGGATATAAAGAAGTTTTAGCTTATCTCGAAGGTGAATGCTCCCTGGAAGAAGCGGTGGAGCTTATAAAGAGAGATACCAGACATTTTGCAAAGCGACAGATTACCTGGTTTAAGAGAGAGAAAGAGGTAATCTGGTTGGATAAGGATAACTATTCTACAGAGACTGACTTATTAAAGGATATGATTACTTTGATAGAAGAAAAGCAAATATTGTAAGACATTACGATAAGAACCAATAATTAATGTATTACATTGAGGTTAATCAAAGTATGCAATTTATGATTGGAATAATAGGCAACCATGACTAATAGTTGATATAATAATATTATGTAAACCAAAATAAAGAATGGCTTGCATTACGGAGGAAATAAAATTGAATACAATTAATACAAAAGCAGCTTATGAAGCTTTGGGGATACTTCCAGAGCTGTTCGAATTTAGCACAGTAATCGAAGGAAACCTAAAGAAGAGATTTGAAGCTATTGATCAGGTGGCTGAAATTAATCAGTTAAAGGTATTAAAAGCGATGCAGGATAATCGTCTTAGTGATGTGCATTTTGCTGCAACCACAGGCTATGGTTATAATGATATGGGTAGAGATACCCTGGAAAAAGTATACGCAGATGTATTTAAAGCAGAAGATGCGTTGGTAAGACCACAGTTAATTAGTGGAACACATGCTTTGACAGTAGCATTATCGGGTAATTTAAGACCGGGGGATGAAATTCTATCACCGGTGGGTAAGCCCTATGACACCTTAGAGGGTGTAATTGGGATTACACCTGCAAAAGGTTCGTTAGCTGAATATGGTATAACCTATGCACAGGTAGATTTACTATCAAATGGAGAGTTGGATTGGGAGGGGATTCGAGCAGCAATAAAGCCTGCTACCAAATTAGTAACGATCCAACGATCCAAAGGTTATGCAAGCAGACCAACTCTTTCAGTTCAAATAATTGGTGAATTAATACGATTTATAAAAGAGATTAAGCCAGAGGTTATTTGCATGGTGGATAATTGCTACGGTGAATTTGTTGAAACCATAGAGCCCACAGAAGTGGGAGCAGATCTCTGTGTAGGTTCTCTGATTAAAAATCCAGGTGGTGGTCTTGCACCAATTGGTGGATATATTGTCGGCAAAACAGAATATGTGGAAAATGCTGCTTATCGATTAACAGCGCCGGGTCTGGGGAAAGAAGTTGGAGCTACCCTTGGTATTATACCGTCCTTATTCCAAGGCTTATTCCTTGCACCTACCGTAGTAAGCGGAGCACTGAAAGGAGCAATTTTTGCTGCTAACATCTATGAGAAGTTGAATTATAAAGTACATCCAAATGCAACAGAAGATCGTTATGATATTATACAGGCAATTACCCTTAATTCACCTGAAGCGGTTATAGCTTTTTGTAAAGGTATTCAGGCAGCAGCACCAGTAGACAGCTATGTATCACCGGAACCCTGGGCTATGCCAGGATATAATTGTGACGTTATTATGGCAGCAGGTGCTTTCGTTCAGGGCTCTTCCATTGAGTTATCTGCAGATGCACCAATTAAGCCTCCCTATACGGTGTTCTTCCAAGGTGGATTAACCTGGTATCATGCAAAGTATGGAATTATTTTATCTCTTCAAAAGCTTTATGAAGAGGGGTGCGTAGACTTGAAAGCCTTAAGGGATTGTCAATAGATTTGATACTTGTAATCTTTGGAGGGAATTACAAAAATTGAGTTTTTCGTATACAAATCCCAACTCTTATGTTAAAATGTAAGTTGATTACAAGCAAAAGAACCAAAAATATCAGAAGGAGAAGTCATATGGCCAGAACATCAAGATCGTTAGGAAAGAATTATTGGGCTTTATTTCTGTTATTATTATTAGGCATTGTAGTAGGAAGCTTTATTAGTCATTTGGTGCGTGAAGTTGATGTCTTAAAATGGTTAAATAAAGGTCTTCGTCTTTCCATTGGGGACAAGTCCTCCGGAGTGGTATCTCTGGATTTAGGTGTGTTTGCAATATCTTTTGGACTTAGCCTTAATATAACAATAGGAAGTGTGATCGGAGCAATCGCCTCCGTTTTCATTTATAAAAAGCTTTAACTATTTGGTATTCACCTGATAGCCTGGAGAGAGGTACTATTAGGAGGAATCATGATACAAGATTATCTAACCGTCAAAGAATTACCCGTGTCCGAACGTCCCTATGAAAAATGTGAAAAATACGGTGCGTCTGCTTTATCGGATGCAGAACTATTAGCAGTTATACTTCGTACTGGCACAAAAAAGCAAAGAGTGGTTGATCTGGCAGTGAATATATTAAATTATTCTACTGCCTGCCCTGGTTTTAAGGGGCTAAATTACCTTTCGATGAAAGAGCTTACGAATATTAAGGGTGTGGGAAGAGTAAAGGCAATTGAATTACTTTGTCTAACCGAAATTACGAAGCGCATGTCCAGAGAGACACATCAGG
>JAFACO010000219.1 GCA_023425485.1 Bacillota bacterium | reverse complement strand
TTATAACACCAGGGCAGAGATTATCCTTCTTACAACAGGATCACTTTAAATATGATGCATTTGAAGTTCTTGAAACAGTAATTATGGGTAACAAGCGTCTTTATGAAATAATGAAAGAAAAAGACATTATTTATGCAAAAGAAGATTTTACCGAAGAAGACGGTATTCGTGCAAGTGAGCTGGAAGGTGAATTTGCTTCCATGGATGGCTGGGAAGCTGAATCCAATGCTGCTTCTCTTCTTAACGGATTAGGAATCGATACAGACCTTCATTATAAGAAAATGGCTGAATTAAGTGGTTCTGAAAAAGTAAAGGTGCTGTTGGCACAGGCCCTTTTTGGTAACCCTGATATCCTGCTTCTAGATGAGCCTACCAACCACTTAGATTTAGAAGCAATTCGCTGGTTGGAGGAATTCTTAATTAACTTTGAAAATACGGTTATCGTGGTATCCCATGACCGTTATTTCCTTAATAAAGTATGTACTCATATTGCAGATATTGATTACGCAAAAATTCAGCTCTATTCCGGTAACTATGACTTCTGGTATGAATCCAGTCAGTTGATGGTGAAGCAAATGAAGGAAGCCAATAAGAAGAAGGAAGAAAAAATTAAAGAATTACAGGAATTCATCCAGCGTTTTAGTGCCAATGCTTCCAAGTCAAAACAGGCAACCTCCCGTAAGAAAGCACTTGATAAAATTGAACTTGACGATATCAGACCTTCCAGCAGAAAATATCCGTATATAGATTTCAGACCTAGCAGAGAAATCGGTAACGAAGTACTAACCGTTGAAAATCTCTCTAAAACAATTGACGGAGTTAAAGTACTTGATAAGCTCTCCTTTATTGTTGGCCGTGATGATAAAATTGCATTTGTTGGGCCAAACACTGCTGCCACAACTACTCTCTTTAAAATACTTTCTGGTGAAATGGAACCGGATGAAGGCTCCTATAAATGGGGAATCACAACAACTGTTGCTTATTTCCCTAAGGATAACACCAAGCTCTTTGCTGGTGACGAGACCATTGTTGATTTCTTAATGCCATTTTCTCCTGAAAAAGATGTTACTTATGTACGTGGATTCATGGGTCGTATGTTATTTGCAGGCGAAGAAGGTTCAAAGAAGGTTAATGTACTCTCCGGTGGTGAACGAGTTCGAGTTATGTTATCTAAGATGATGATCATGGGTGCAAATGTTTTAATTCTTGACGAACCTACCAACCACTTAGATATGGAGTCAATCACTGCTTTAAATAATGGTATGATTAAATTCCCTGGTGTAGCTCTCTTTACTTCACCTGACCATCAGTTCATTCAGACCACAGCAAACCGTATTATGGAAATTGTTAACGGTCATCTGGTTGATAAGGTATCTACTTATGATGAATATCTGGATAGTGATGAAATGGCTAGAAAGAGACAGATTTGCTTGTTTGATGCAGAAGTAGAAGACGGAGAAGAATAAAGAAATATTGTAAAACATGCGTCTCGCGCACACTAAGTATAAAGCTGCTAAAACAGTGCATATTAACTGTTGTAGCAGCTTTTTATATATTAACCCATTAGGCATGATACGCAGCTACGCACACGGTCCAAAAGGGTGCTTATAAGTGTTTAACTCCGGAGTGTGCCTAGCACACTTTTTGCTCTCAAATTAATTTTGTCCTTTCCTAGGACTTGCAATTTATTGCACAAAAACAAATATTTTGACTTCGTCCCATCAAAAATCTCCGCAACATGAACAACCGATACGAATAAAATGAAATAAGAACATTTGTAACAGTTCATCCATGCAGAATTTTGATATAATCTAGCTTAAAGCTGAACAGTTACAAACCTTTTGATAGGAGAACTCACGTGCCTAACTCAACTGTTGAATTAGCCAACCAATCTTATGTTCCTGTTGTCAGGAATTCCAAAACCTCCTATGGCGGAAGCCAGATGTGGTTTCCAAAATCCAATTGGAATAGCATAGAACATATTATTCACACCTATGGCTGTGGAACCATTGCAACCGCAGACATGTTTCTCTATCTAGCCTTACAGAAAAAAGAGTACAATACTACCCTGACTGCTATTGCCTTACAAGACTCAATGCAAATCCTATATGATAATTATCTCTCCTACGTTCTGGAGGTTCATAATAAATATACCAAAACTAAACGTTATCTTGCGGTGCTTGGACCAAGTTTGGCACGAGCCATCAATAATTATTCCAATCAATTTACCCTTGGCTATGTTGCAACTTGGAGATGGCGACTTAGCTACTATGAAATGCTTGACCAGATGGAATCGATGCTTTCTCAGGACATTCCAGTTATCCTATCCATCGGTCCAAATACACCAAAACTCTGGGGCAGGCATGGTATTAGTTTCTATGAACATAAAGAAATTGAATATCAGGCTTCAGATCCGGAAAAAGTTATTAATAAATCTCCTGATGTAATTGACAGTACAACCGACACTGATGAGAACTTAATTATAGATATTGTAGACCAAAAAGAAGTTAATGAAAATATAACCCATCCTATTCAAAATGATATTGGAATCCATGAGGATACAGATATTAGTGGAGATACTGATGACTATAAAGATATACATGACTATAAAGATATAAATGAATATAATGATTACAATAGCCCTGAGAACCTTAAAGTCTCTAAAAATATTGACGTCCATATGGATATTGATAATCAAAAGAACAATAAAGATTCTAATGAGTTTAGTAAAAACGCAAAAACTATGAATAATGAGAAGGTTACATCTGATGCTAAAATAAGGCGCAAACCCTATTATTATAAATCTGCCTACGATGATATTCACGGCCATTATGTAACAGTGACTGCTATTGTAAAGGATGACGTTGCTGGGCGAATTATGCTTCGTATATCCTCCTGGGGCAGAGAATACTATATTAACTATGAAGAATACCGTGACTATATAGAAAGTTATAGTGGAACATATACCTCAAGTTTAGTTCACATTAAAAAGGATCGAATCTATTATTATCATAAATAAATTGTGGTACTAAAATTATAAAAGATTATATAAATATAAAATTCTTAGGCACTTTACCAATTGTAATGTGCCTTTTTGATGTGAATAAAAATATTTACATTAGCTATTGACATATTTAACCTTTATATATATACTCGGTATATACTATATACCGAGTATATATTGCGCGCAATAAGGAGTAACTATGGCAGTTAAACACATTTTTTTGGCTCTCTTATCTAAAAAACCCATGCACGGATATGATATAAAGAATGCTTTTGAAGAACTATTATCCGGACAGTGGTCCTTAAATTTCGGTCAAGTGTATACCACTTTGACTCGCTTGGAAAGAGATGGTCTGGTAAAAATTGAAGAAATCAAATCAGAGGACAAGACGGAAAAGAAAATATACCGTCTTACGGAGAACGGTCAAGAGCAATTAGATCAATGGCTGAAACAAGAGGCGGAATGGAGTGTATTCCAAGATGAAATCTCCTTTCAGATCTCTGCTTATGAACTTATTGACAGGGACAAGGCCTCCGAATTATTAAAGAATTATCAAAATTATTTATTACAGCTCATTGGTGAGTTAGTGCAGAAAAAGAAAGCTGTAAATGATGCGAACTCACTCACTACCTGGATTTTTGAACGAAATATTATGAAAGCGGAGGCTGATTTAAAATGGGTGGAACTATACCTGCAAAACAGGGAGAAGTAATTATCGATTTAATGGGTATCGGACGCAGTTATAAGAATAGTGGACAAGAAGTGAAAGCTCTAAAAGAGGTTGATTTAAGGAGAATTTATTGGTATTATCGGACCATCTGCCTCAGGTAAATCTACTTTATTAAATTTACTTGGATGTCTTGATACTCCAACCACAGGGGAATATCGTTTACATGGCAAGCAGGTAAATTCCTTATCCACTAAGGATAAGGCACTGATAAGAAACAAGATATTTGGATTCGTTTTTCAGTCCTTTCATCTTCTGCCAGATCTCAACGTCAATGCTAATGTTGCATTGCCTTTAAAATATGGGAAGACACCAAAAAGACAACGAGCTGCTTTGGTAAAAAATGCACTGTCAATGGTTGGCTTATCCGACATAGGTGAAAAATATCCAGATCAATTATCCGGAGGTCAGCAGCAAAGAGTAGCTATTGCACGCGCTCTAATCAATAACCCGGATATCATACTGGCTGACGAACCAACTGGATGCCTTGATATTGCAACCGGCCAGTCTATTATGGAAGAATTATTAAGTCTAAGAAATGAACTTAATCGAACGGTAATTGTAATAACGCATGATCCGAGAATCGCTGGCTACGTAGATCGATTGATTCGAATTGAGGATGGTAAAATTAAGGAGGATACTTTACTAAGTCAGTCAAACATATCAGTATCCGCAAGTAAGATAAAAAATCCTTTTGAAGAACTTAATCAGGAGGAGTCCTATGAGCATATTCTATAAAAGATTACTGGTCATTGAAATTGCAATTGGGATATTTTGTTCCATGATTGTCTTTACATCAGGACAAACTCAATTAATCTCAATAAAGATTCGCAATAATATTTTAAATTCAAATTTGCTAAAACTGGTATTACAACCCGAGGTGAATACTACTTACGGTATTGGACTTAATGAGGCGAATCAAATTCAAAAATTACTTGATGAAAACTATGTATCGGATGTCGAGATTTCCACCTCCAGCACTTCTGTGTTTAGCCAAGGGGAACCACTGCTCGCATCTGTCCTTGGAACTGGTGTGAATTATGCTACTTTAATGAAATTAAAATTAATTGAAGGCAGATACTTTACAAAAGAGGAATTAGTAGGTAATCAAAAGGTATGTGTACTAAAAAGCAGCCTCTATGATTTAATTAAGAGTAAGGATGCAACACATCTCTCCATAAATGGGGAGGACTATAAAATTATAGGGGTTTTTGCGGAATCAAGTTCCAGTGTTCAGGAATATGAAAGGGATATCTGTATTCCTGCAACTACATTATATAAATATGTTGAGAAACTTTCTTTTGAGTCAGGATTAGTAAATCATATAGTTATAGATAGAGGTAATTCAACAAAGGGAGAAGTTCTGGACTTCATTACAAGTAATATGAAGCAAAATAACCTCCACCTTGAGGGGCTGACAATTTTACCGTATCAATATGAGAAACATCTTATGCAGAATAATTTTATAAAAGAATTTCTCATTTTCTTTTTGATTGCTTCACTTATTTTAATTATTGCTACCTTTAACATCGTTCACATTGCAACTGCTTCTGCTCTAGATCGGGAACGAGAGATTGGAAATACTGACCTGCTCCTTAAAAGTCGGTTTGCTTGGTATTACGTTCATCAGTATATTTAACACAATCTTTAATCATAACTTTGGTCGCTACGTATTTAGTTTTAATTTATATACTATTCTTGCGGGCTTCTTATTAGCTACCTTTGCAGGATTAATAGCCTCCATCCTTCCAGCAAGAAAAGCAACCAAAATTGACCCTATCGCCGCCTTAAGAGAGGAGTGATTCTATGAGAAAATCAAGAAAAAACCTTCAATTTCACCTTCTTACTTATGTTGAACTCATTTTGTCCTTCTTAGCAGTTACCTTTATAATTTCCGCTGTTCTAGAAAACAAAGGTAATACCTATTCATCAGATGAAACTTTAATACTAACTATATTTGTCATCTTATCCTTATTTGTTACTGCACTAGGAATGATAGGCATTCAACTAATACAAGTGTATCGAAAAAAGGTTGAGATTAGTTTAAAAAGATCTGTAGGTGCTACCGATCTGGATATTGTGGTAATTATATTTAAAAGTACACTCCTTTTTATATTGTTTCCTGCAATTATTGGATGTATCCTGGGTGCCATAATAAGCTCTACCAATCCTTTGGAGATATTCTATTTTCAAACACAAGTAGATTACCGTCTTTACCCTCTATGCATCTTGAGTATATTAATTTTTACAGTTCTTTCTGCTCTTCCGCCAGCGATTCGAGCCGTTAGAATTAATATTCTGGACGGATTTAAGAATTCTATATCAACAGAACGCAATGTACCATCTAAAGGTTTGACTCTCCTCTTCTATTGCGGAACATTAAGTATACTTTCAACTGGCTTATTCTTAAACTATCGTACAGAAACGGCATATCATCAGGATCAACAAAACACCGCCGGTCCACCACCAGCCTCTTCGGAGCAAGTCCCAGACTTCTCCTTTATAACGGAGGATGGAACCATTACATCATCAGCAGATTTACTGGGTACTTCCTACATCTTATTTATCTATGATGCCACTTGTCCTGTAACGTCAGAGGTCTTTCATAACTTAATTACATTGACAACGGAGGATTCCATTAACGCTGATATATACCCTGTATGTATTGATCATCCCCTTATAGAAGCAAAAAAATATCTTGGGCTGAACAAATTATCTTTACCTCTCTTTGTAGATAATGACAAGTCAACAAAATGGGCTTTTAATGTAAGCCGGGTGCCAGCAATTTATCTCGTAAATCAGAAAGGTATGATTACTGCCCGATCCATTGGCTGGTCGGATAACGTGTCTCAATATATATCAAAAGCTTTAAGGAATTAAATCAAAGTTCTCTTATAGTTGAGGAACAAATAAAAAAGGAACAACTGTAATCTCTTTTATAAAGCAGTTGTTCCTTTTTTATATATAATATTCTCAATGAAAATATTAGTAGCTATTGTTGCAGTTCAAACATATAAATTTACGATATAAATTTATAAATGAGGATTGCATTCTTGATGATAAATGGTATGATAGAAACTATGTTTGCTAGACAAGTTCGTTTATCCCCATAACAAAAGAAATGAGATGATTACGATTAAAATAAGAATGATTGAAACCTACCGTGGCCTCCCAAGAGCCATGTACATTATGTTTGGTGCCACTGTCATCAATCGATTTGGTGAATTTGTTATGCCTTTCTTGACAATGTATCTTACCTTAAAAATTGGCCTTTCCATTGAAGTAGCTGGAATTATTGTAACAGTTGCCTCTTTAATTGGAATTCCGTCCTCCTTCCTGGGCGGTAAGCTTGCAGATGAGTTTGGTAGAAAGAAAACATTTTTAATTGCTCAGGCTGGTGCTGCTCTATTCTTAGTGCCCTGCGCTTTTTTAAAGGATTCCGTAGCAATTGTAATTTGCCTCATGATATCCACCTTCTTTCACAGTGCAGTAAGACCTGCCATGACTGCCATAATAACGGATATCCTACCACCCCATCAGAGACAGTTAGGCTTCTCTCTGCAATATCTGGGTATTAATCTTGGGGTAGCACTTGGACCAATAGTTGCTGGATTTCTCTTTAATAACCTACTTCCGTTACTCTTTATTGGAGATGCCCTGACCTCCTTCATCTCCTTATTTTTAATTTGGAAATATATTAAGGAAGTGAAGAAAGACAATATTCAGGAAACCATCCACACAGAAGAAGAGAAAACCGAATCCGGAAGTACCTTACAAGTCTTATTTAAGCGTCCTCACATTATTTTGTTCTTAGTTATCTACATCATCTATAGCTTCGTTTATACACAACATAGATTTTCTCTACCATTGGCTACTGCTGATAGCTTTGGTGACAGCGGTGCAAGCAAATTTGGCGTATTAATGAGTGTCAATGCATTTACAGTACTTTTCTTTACCGTTGCCGTAACTGCCATGACAAAACACCTCAAACCACTGGTTAACATAGCAATTGCTGGCGTTCTCTACGCTATTGGATTTGGTATGCTTGGGCTTGTTCATACCTATCCTTTGTTCATCCTCTCCACAGTAATCTGGACCTTGGGTGAAATCCTTGTGGTCACAAACTTTGGTGTGCATTTGGCGAATCATAGCCCTGGTAATTTTAGAGCAAGATTTAACGCAATTGGCTCACTTAGCTGGTCCATTGGCGCAGCCTTAGGTACCTCGGTTGCGGGTAAATTCATTGAAATTACTGACTTAAATAATATATGGTTACTAACCTTCTTTTTATCTATCGTTGGAATGATAGCAATGTTTGGTATTCATATCCTGCTCGAGAAAAAGCAAAAAAAGATTTGGTCTTAATAATATACATTTAGGGTATATGTTCAATTTCAAATTGAGTGTTAATCACAGCCCAAAGCTGTGGAACGAATTGCATTATATTCCATAAACCACTTCCGTTTAAACCCCTGTCAGTTATCAGTTTCATATTTGCATCAATGCTTCTGGCATCTACAAACCATACAACATGTTCGATCGGTATGCCGGTTATTTGTGTATTATAAGTATAGAACGGCGTTTGGGACATTTCATCGAATTGAATATTTACATGATATTCTTTGGCAAGAGCAATGGCAGAAACTAATGATAGTGAGGAGGCTTTTGACAGACCGACCGTATAAGGCAGTTCCCAATCATAAGCTATCAAAGGTAATCCTAACACCAATTTCCCTGGGAGAATCATGGGCGACAAATAATCAAGAAATTGATTAATCCTTGCAATTGATGCAACTGGTGCAGGCGGCCCAAGGTAGGAACCCCATAGGTAATTCAAAATAACTAATCCATCCGATTGTGTAGCAATCTTTGAATAATTAATTTTTTCAAATGTAATCTCGGTTGCTGTAAAAATGATATTCGGTGATATTGTAACTAAAAAGAACAACCCTTCTTTTTTCAAACGATTGTAAGCTTTTGTATTAAAATTTTCATAAGCAGACAACGTTAAATTAGATAATAGCTCATAGGTTATGTTTATTCCGTAATAACCTTTCTTTATTAATAAATCCACCAAGTTATCAATCAGTCGATCCATATTCGCTTCATTATTTAGTATTGTAAATGCATTCTCTACATTTATTTGACCCAGCGTTGATAAGGTATTAATAATCAGTAAAGGCTTTACCTGATAAGCTTGTGATAATTGCAGTATATCTGTATCATCGATATCAACAACTTCTCCATTGCCTGTTACACTGTATCCGAGCACAGAAAGATAGGTTAGATACGGTAATGTTTTTCTAAGCGTATCCCTGTTTATATATGCACTTGCATAGCCATTTGTCGTAATCTTACGGATTTTTTCACCATAACTGATTATTAAGGTCTCACCAGGATAAATATATTGCCTATCCGAAAGAAAAGGATTATTACGCAGTAAATCTAATACAGTGACTTCATTTTTATCTGCAATCTCCGGCAATGTATCACCATTTTGAACGATATAGGTTTTCTCTGGAAACACTATAACAATTGCCTGCCCCGGAACTAAGTTTCCTGATGCTGTAATTCCATTAACCAAGAATATTAATTCAACCGAAACACCATATAAAGCAGCTATTGATTCGATAGTTTCGCCTTCTTGTACAACATGTATTTTCATAATTATAACCCTTTTTCTTTTCCCTTAAGACTATTATATGAATTTGCTTCTACTAATTGAATAATCCTAACACCCAGTGAAGGAGCAACAGAAAAATTATTGAAGGTTATAGCTATAACTCCGCACTCCACAAAGTATCCTTTGGCTTTGGACAAGAAAGGCCTTTTTTCACTGCTCTCGCCGCTATAAAGCAACCGCAATATCTGCACATTCCATTTAGGTTACTTTCGCAGGTAGCACAGATTTTTAATCTTCTCTCATATATTTCGTCACTCACCTTAATCTCAGGATCAAGATTAGCTATATAATTCTGTAATTCTTTGTCTAAATCTTTCTCATACATTTCATTTAAAATCGAGCACCATTTACAAGCTACTTTCTCCATGCAATCCCATCCTTCAAGTAATTACTGCTGGCTCCTTCATCAGTTCAATGCAGCTTTCTTAACATTATGTTTTGTTTAACTATATCATATCTATATTACATTATACAACAAATGTCCAAACAAAAAACAAGGGATTGCCCACATAAACCAACCCCTTGTCTTATATATAATATTAAGCAGAATAAATAAACAACTACCTTATTATTCTATACCTGATAAATCACATTCTTCTATATTTCTGATATCTCTTTTCCAGTAATTCTTCCACCGGAAGTTCCATTAGATTCTGCAAATCCTGCTCAATAATTCCCTTGATATTCAGCGCACACTGATTATAATCATTATGTGCACCGCCAGCCGGTTCTGGAATTATGCCGTCTATGATAGAGAATCGCAGCAAGTCCTGTGCTGTTAACTTCATATCATTTGCAGCTTGCTCTGCTTTCGTAGAATCCTTATAGAGAATACTTGCAAATCCTTCCGGCGATAAAATCGCATAAATCGAATGCTCCAGCATATATACCTTATCCGCAACGCCGAGAGCCAGTGCTCCACCACTTCCGCCTTCTGAAATAACAACTGATATAATCGGAGTCTTAAGTAACATCATTTCTGCAAGATTGGTGGCTATGGCTTCCCCCTGTCCTCGCTCTTCTGCCCCAAGGCCACAGAAAGCACCTGGAGTATCAATAAAGCAGATAACCGGACGGCGGAATTTCTCTGCCTGCTTCATTAATCGCAGCGCTTTGCGATACCCCTCCGGATGAGGCATGGAGAAATTTCTTGCTATGTTCTCCTTTGTATTTCTACCCTTTTGCTGTGCAATTACAGTGACAGGTATATCACCCAAAAAAGCAATTCCTCCAACAATTGCCTGGTCCTCACCAAAGTAGCGATCACCATGCATTTCCATAAACTGATCAAAGATACGATCAATATAATCAAGGCTAGTTGGTCTGACAGGCATTCGTGCTAGTTTAACTTTTTCCCACGGTGTAATTTCCATCTAATAATCCTGCCTTTCTAGGTCTTCTAGAATATTACTATCTTCTATCATCGAAATTACCGGTAACCGGCGAATGTAGCTTAAGAATTGTCCCTAAGGTATGCTTTAACTGATCTCGTGGAACAATCTGATCTACGAAACCATGTTCCAACAAAAATTCTGCTCGTTGAAAACCCTCTGGGAGCTTTTGTCCAATGGTCTGTTCAATTACTCTTGGTCCAGCAAATCCAATCAATGCTCCAGGTTCAGCAAGAATAATGTCACCCAGCATGGCAAAACTCGCTGTAACACCTCCAGTGGTTGGATCAGTTAATACAGTTATATATAATAGTCCTGCTTCAGAATGCTTTGCTACAGCTGCACTTACCTTAGCCATTTGCATCAAAGAAAAAATACCTTCTTGCATTCTAGCTCCGCCAGAAGCAGTGAACACAATTACCGGAAGCCTTTCTTTTATACCTCTTTCAAATAGTCTTGCAAGCTTATCACCGACTGCAGTACCCATACTTCCCATAAAAAAGGCAGCATCCATGACACCAATAAGTACGGATAACCCATCTATTTTACCTTTACCAGTCACAATACCATCCACTAATCCAGTTTGAGTCTGAGTTTTTATAAGTTTATCCCCATAGCCAGGAAATCCAAGTGGGTCTCTAGTAGTAACTTGTGCATCCAACTCAAGTAGTTCTCCATCATCTAAGATCATGGCAATACGCTCATTGGAAGACACCTTGAAATTATGCCCGCATTCGTCACATCGCTTATAATTCTTAAGTAAAAGCTTTGTATAAATAACTTTTCCGCATTTAGGACATTTCGTCATAATACCTTGTGGTACATTTGGACGTTCCTCTTCAGGCCGTTCGATATCCTGCGGTCTGGCACGATATATTTTTGAAGTAGCATATTGTTTTGTCTTAAATGGATTTTTATTCATAATCCTACTTTCCCTCAATTAAGCCAGTATGATAATTACCAGAGATGATTTCATCTCTCTCTAACAAATCATACTGATACTCCACATTGGTCGAAATGCCTTCGATTACTAGTTCTGATAATGCGCGTTTCATTCTGCTAATGGCCTCTTCTCTGTCCTTCCCGTAAACAATTAACTTTGCAAGCATGGAATCATAACAGGCCGGTACTACATACCCTGGATACAGAGCACTGTCTACACGAACTCCGAAGCCCCCAGGAAACAACACATTGTCAATACGTCCGGGACAAGGCATAAAGTTCTTTGTGGGATCTTCGGCATTAATTCTACATTCAATTGCATGACCTTTAAATTCTATATTTTCCTGACGATAAGGCATTACCTCACCGTCTGCTATTCTAATCTGCGCTTTAATCATATCAATCCCGGTAACCATTTCTGTTACTGGATGTTCCACCTGAATTCTGGTATTCATCTCCATGAAATAATAATTACCCTTGTTATCTAAAAGAAATTCTATCGTACCTGCATTAATATATCCAGTTGCCTGCGCTGCCTTAACTGCAGCCGTTCCCATCTTCTTACGTAGTTCATCAGTCATTATTGCGGAAGGTGATTCTTCAATCATCTTCTGATTTCTTCTCTGTACCGAGCAGTCACGCTCGCCCAAGTGAACGACATTACCATAGCTATCCGCTAAAATTTGAAACTCAATATGTTTTGGGTGAATAATTAATTTCTCCATGTATAGATTGTCGTCACCAAAAGCAGCTTTTGCTTCCGCTTTGGCTGACAGGTATAAGCGTTCCAGGTCTTCTGCCTCAAATACAGCTCTCATACCTTTACCACCACCACCTGCACTGGCCTTAATCATAACCGGATATCCTATTTTTGCAGCCAGCTCCAGAGCATCCTTTACCGTTTCAACTACTCCATCAGAGCCTGGAACCACGGGTACTCCTGCTTGCTGCATCGTTTCTCTAGCTCTTGATTTGTTGCCCATTAAATCAATTGTATCTGCCTTTGGTCCGATGAAAGTAATATTACAGTCCTCACACATTCTTGCAAAGGAGCTATTTTCTGATAAGAAACCAAACCCCGGATGTATTGCTGTGGCACCTGTTAATACAGTTGCACTGATTATGTTCTGCATGTTTAAATAACTATCCTTGGATTTTGCAGGACCGATACATACCGCCTCATCCGCCAGCATTACGTGCAAAGCTTCTTTGTCAGCTTCTGAATAAACAGCAACTGTTTCAATCCCCATTTCCTTGCAAGCACGGATAATTCTTACTGCGATCTCGCCACGGTTTGCTATTAATATTTTTTTAAACATCCTAGCTCTCCTTGATTATAGTATAGATGAAATCCTTATTCTATATTTACTTTATAAACCGAAGTCTTAGCGTCAGGATATTGCAAAGGTAAGTATTGCCTCTGTTGCTATTTTATCTCCCACATAGGCAATTGCAGTTCCTACCCCAAAGCTCCCTTTATGTTTTGTAATTTCAACTTTTAAGGTTAACACATCACCAGGAACTACCTGGCGCTTGAATTTAACTTTATCCATTCCACCAAATAAAACTATTTTCCCTTCATTCCCGGGTAAAGTGAGCATACAGATTGCTCCCATCTGTGCAAGGGCTTCTAAAATTAATACGCCTGGCATTACTGCCTTACCTGGAAAATGTCCTTGAAAAAAAGGCTCATTCATTGTAACACATTTAACTCCGGTTGCTCCGATACCCGGTTCCAATTCATCCACCCTATCAACTAGTAAAAACGGAGGGCGATGTGGTAAGATCTTTTGTATTTCGTCTATATTTAACATTTAATAACCATGCCTTTCAACCACATATATTAATTATGATACATATACTAGCTTTTATAACTCAATCTACTTACTGAATTATAAACAGAGGCTTACCGAACTCCACCATCTCTTCATTATTAACTAGTATTTTAACTACTTCACCATCGTATTCACTTTCAATTTCATTCATCAGCTTCATTGCCTCAATAATGCATAGCACCTGGCCCTTTTTCACTTTGTCACCTACTTTTACAAATGGAGGCTTCTCTGGAGAAGCTGCAGTATAAAACGTTCCAACCATAGGGGATACCACCTTCTTACCGGACAGTTCTTCTGCTATCGGCTCAATGCTGGCATTTACCGCAACATTGGTGTTGATTGAAAGGGTAGGCGTTGGCTGCTGTATTTGAGGCTGAACTGGCGCAGACGGCATTAGCCCTGGCAACATTCCAGGCATAAATGCTGGATACGTAGTAACTTGTGTATCAAAATCCTGCTTAGGGGCTGACTTCTCGAGAACGATATGAAGACCCTCTTCCTCTATTTCAAGCTTTGTAAGGTCCGTCTGATTCATTTCTTTCATTAAATTAAGAATTACCTTATAGTCCACGATTATACCTCCATGTTTTTGAATATCAAAGTAGCATTGTGTCCGCCAAAGCCAAGGGAATTTGACATTGCATAGGAAACACATGCCTGGCGTCCAACTCCAGGAACATAGTCAAGGTCACATTCCTCATCTGCAACGGTTAAACCAATGGTGGCTGGTATGAAACTCTTCTCTATTGATTTTATACAAACAATTGCCTCTACCGCCCCTGCCGCTCCAAGTAAATGTCCAACCATAGACTTTGTGGAACTAACTGGTACCTGATATGCAGCGTCGCCCATTGCTAGCTTTATCGCCTGTGTCTCTACCTTATCGTTTGTCGGAGTGCTGGTTCCATGAGCATTAATATAGGAAACTTCTTTCGGGCTAATGTTCGCCTCTTCCATAGCAAGTGTCATCGCCCTCGCTCCACCTTCTCCTTCCGGTGACGGTGCAGTTATATGATAAGCATCGCAAGTCGAGCCATAGCCAACAACCTCAGCGTATATTTTGGCACCTCTGGCTCTTGCATGCTCATATTCCTCAAGGACTAGGACACCAGCTCCTTCTCCCATAACAAATCCGTTTCTCTCTTTATCAAAGGGAATAGAAGCTCTTTTAGGATCCTTGCTGGTGGAAAGTGCAGTTAAAGATTGAAAGCCTGCAACTGCAAGCGGGGTAATGGAACCTTCTGTTCCACCCGCTAATATAACATCTGCATACCCATGCTTGATGTTACGAAATGCTTCTCCAATACAATTAGTTCCAGTTGCACATGCTGTAACAACATTGGTGCAAACGCCCTTGGCTCCAAACTTAATTGCAATATTTCCAGCTGCCATATTTGTAATTGTCATTGGTATAAATAATGGATTTACTCTCTTTGGTCCTTTGTCTCGTAAGGTATTGGTTTCTTTCTCTATATCATCAATTGCTCCGATACCAGAACCCACGATAACCCCAAAGCGATCCATATTGGTCTTTGTAAGATCAATTTTAGAGTCATCAATGGCTTCCTTTGCAGCAGCCACCGCTAATTGAGAAAAGCGATCCATTCTCTTCGCTTCCTTAATATCCATGGTCTGTTTTGGATCAAAGTCCTTCACCTGTGCGGCTAATATGGCATTATAACCTTCTGTATCAAACCGATCTATGAAATCGATTCCACATACACCAGCCATAACATTAGCAAAAAAATCTTCAACATTATTACCAATTGGTGTAATAGCACCCATTCCTGTAACAACTACTCTACGAATCATCATAACCTCCATGCTGCTGTCAGGCAGCTTTTATTAATATTTGCATCCCATAGGCTATCAATTTTTACATCACCATGCCGCCATCTACTTGCAGCACCTGCCCTGTGATATAGTTCGCTGCCTCCGAGGCTAGAAAGCTAACTGCACTAGCCACTTCAACTGCTTTGCCATACCTACGTAATGGGATGTTTGTTATAGTAGCCTCTTTGATTTTATCAGACAAAGTTTCTGTCATATCTGTTTCAATAAAACCAGGAGCAACTGCGTTAACTGTAATACCTCTGGAAGCCAGTTCTCTTGCCGCTGTTTTTGTCATTCCGATTACTCCTGCTTTTGACGCAGCATAGTTGATCTGGCCTACATTACCGGCTATTCCCACAACAGATGAAATATTTATTATCTTACCGCTTCTTTGTTTTAGCATTACATTTGATGCATGCTTCATACAGAAGAAGGTTCCTTTTAAATTAATATCCAGTACCTGATCAAAGTCCTCGGAGGACATTCTCATCATAAGATTATCCTTTGTTATACCAGCATTGTTCACTAATACATCCAGTCTTCCAAAGTGATTAACTGCCTCTTGCAGAAGTTTTTTAGCCTCTTCCTCTTTGCTAACATCTGCCTGAATGGCGATTGCCTCTCCGCCTAACTGCTTAATTTGGTTTAGCAATTCTTCAACTTGTGTAATACTGTTGCGATAGTTCAATACTACCTTTGAGCCACATTCAGCAAATTGTAGTGCGATTGACCTTCCAATTCCTCTTCCTGCTCCGGTAATTACAGCAACTTTTCCTTTCAGCATAAAAACCTCCACTTTATCCAACCAGTTTCATAGAATACTATCTTCGCTCCATAAGGGTGTAAATAGAATCCTATAAAATCTACTATTTTGTATCTCCTACCTAATTCATTAACGCATTTATTGTCGCATCGAGGGTAGCAATATTTTCTACATTATAAATTACTGCTCCTCTGTCTATCTTCTTGACAAAGCCAGACAAGGTCTTTCCAGGTCCGATTTCAACAAAGTTTTGAACTCCAGCTTCTAGCATTTTTCTTATACTTTGCTCCCATAGGACACTGTTCATGACCTGCCTGTATAATAAATCCTTTACTTCTTTGGAATCCTTAACATAATCTGCATGTACATTGCTGATTAATTGTGTTTCCAATTCCCCAAGGTTAATTCCATCCAGTTCGAGTTTAAGTTTATCGGCAGCTGGCTTTAACATAGAGGTATGAAAAGGTGCACTTACCGCAAGATCCATGCATTTCATTGCGCCTTTTGCCTTTGCAAGCTTTGCAGCTTCATCAACGGCAGCTACTTCACCACCTATAACAATCTGACCAGGACAATTGAAATTAGCCGGCTCGACGATTCCATATTGCTTTGCTTCTACACAGGCTTCTCTAACCTTTTCTTCAGAAAGCCCCAATACAGCGTTCATTTTTCCGACTCCTACCGGTACTGCCTCCTGCATAAATCTGCCTCTTTTACGTACTAAGGGAACTACCTGAGAGAGTGAAAATACTCCTGCTGCTGTTAAAGCGGAGTACTCTCCAAGACTTAGTCCAGCTACCACCTCGGGTGTAATCCCTGCTTGACTGATTGCCCGATGTGCTGCTATTGACATGGTGACAACGGAAGGTTGCGTATTCTCTGTTCGGTCTAGTTCTTCTTTCACACCTTCAAAAATCAACTTTGCCAAGTCAAGGTGAAGACTTTCACTTGCTTCCTCAAAGGTCCGTTTACAGATTGGAAAAGCTTCATAAAGCTCTTTCCCCATACCAATATATTGGGAACCTTGACCTGAAAATAGAAATGCTGTCTTACCCATCTCTACCTCCAGTCCTTGCTAAGCAAGTTCTGTGTTTCTTCAAACAACTCTAAAATTATATCCTTACAACTTTGTTCTTTACGAACAAGAGCTGCTACTTGACCAGCCATAACACTGCCATAATCCATATCACCGTTTACTACTGCTTTTGCTAAGGCCCCAACTCCAAGTGCTTCAAACTCTTCTGCCGATGCTGCCTTTGCTTCCAGTTCATTGAATTGACGTGTTAATTTATTCTTTAATACTCTTACTGGGTGTCCGGTCGGACGTCCTGTTACGATTGTATCAATATCTTTTGCATTTAAAACCTTTTGTTTGTAATTAGGATGTACGGTACATTCATATGCAGTAAGGAATCTGGTTCCTATCTGAATTGCTTCGGCACCAAGCATAAAAGCTGCTGCCACACCTCTTCCATCCGCGATACCGCCGGCAGCGATTACAGGTATATCAACTGCATCTACCACTTGTGGTACAAGTACCATCGTTGTTAACTCACCAACGTGTCCGCCAGATTCTGTACCTTCTGCTATGATTGCATCTGCCCCACTGCGTTCCATTCTCTTAGCAATCGCAACACTGGGAACTACAGGTATTACTTTGATTCCATGCGCCTTCCAGGCTTCCATGTATTTACCTGGCGCTCCTGCCCCAGTGGTAACTACCTTAACGCCTTCCTCGCATACCATATTTGCAATATCATCTGCATGTTCACTAAGGAGCATAATATTTACACCGAAGGGCTTCTTAG
>JAFACO010000214.1 GCA_023425485.1 Bacillota bacterium | reverse complement strand
CTTCCTGGGATAACCAGGCGATGTTCGACTTTCATGGAAGAGCACTAGCTTCTCTTAATGTATTTAAATATGTAAAATATGGAGCCAGCAGTGAGTTAAAAGTAGACTACATAAAACCAGTTACAGTTAATATTAATGTTGGCGCACCCTTAACCATGCCGGAAACTGTATCCGTCATTTATAATGATAGAAATAAAAACGGAGAAGTGGAGGTTACTTGGAATGCTGAGCAGCTTGCAGCAATTGATACCAATGAAATTGCAGATTATATCGTTAATGGGGTTACCATAGACGGTACTGCTATTGTTGCAGACCTTCACGTTGCATTAGTAAATTTTGTTTCAAATCCTAGTTTTGAAGAGGAGGATACCTCCATGTACACCTTCCTTTACGAAGATGTAAATCCAGCAGATTTTCAGATGAAAGAAGCTGATTCTCATACAGGAAGCTATGCGATGCATTTCTGGGAGGAAGGTGATGTCTATTTTCAAGGGGAACAGACAATAACTGATTTAATGGATGGTGAGTATTATTTTAATCTTTGGGGTCAGGGTGGCGATATGGGAAGCAATGCAATTACGTACATATATGCTACAAGTGGTGGTGTTACCTATAAACAGGAATTCTCATTGAACGGATACGGAAACTGGATGATGCCTGAACTTAGCAAGATACCGGTAGTGGATGGTACAATTACAGTAGGTGTATATGTTAGTGCAGGACCAGGAGCCTGGGGTACCTTTGATGATTGGTACTTATGTAAAACCAATTAGAAATTCTCCTTTGTATAAAAATATTGACTAAACTATCGCACACTGATACTATCGTTTTAGAATAACCGATTACGCAAGCTCAAACCGATTGCACTTTGGAGGCTATAATGGAAACAGAAGAAAGAGATTCAAAAATTATAACAATTGCTGATATTGCAGATGCTTTAGGGGTATCGAAAACCACGGTATCCAGAGCGATTTCGGGTAAAGGAAGGATTGGAACTGAGACTCGGAATAATGTTCTAAGATATATTAAAGAACACGACTATAAGCCAAATGTAATTGCGAGAGGTCTTGCCCAATCTAAAACATATAATATATGCTTAACCTTACCAAGTGATTATAATATTTCGGAACTGCCCTATTTTCAAAAAGTACTGCTGGGAGCTTGTGACTATCTTTCCGAAATGGATTATGATGTTATTGTTACTAAGATATCTGAAGATGATATTTCTAATTTATCCAGAATTATTTATAACCGTAAAGTAGATGGGGTAATATTAACCAGAACAACTATGAATGGAAAATCTATCAAGTTTTTAAAAAGTAAAAAGATTCCCTTTTTAGTTTTAGGAATCTACCCCGATGAGAGTGTATATCAAATAGATTCAAAACATATGGAAGGGTGCGCAGAATTAACCAACATATTGTTGATGAAGGGTTTAAAAAGGCTGGCTCTCTTTGAAGGAAGCAATCGGCATTATGTTACAAAAAGTAGGTATGAAGGATTTCGGAGAGCACATGAAAAGGCGGGAGTATCCATTAGCAAAAATCTTGTCTACGAAAACTTGGTTAATAATATATCCATAGAGAAATCAGTAGATGATGCTTTAAAAAACAAAGCTGACTGTATCGTTTGTATGGATGATAATATCTGTTATCAGGTACTTCGAAAGCTTAGGCATGATGGGGTTAATATTCCTGGAGATATTCGTGTTGCTTCGTTCTTTGACAGTAACCTGCTCGAAGGAAATAGCCCACCCATAACCTGTGTTGATTTCGAAGTTAATAATGTTGGACTTATCGCAGCTAAAACACTGTTGTCCATCATAGATAATGAAGAAAACGTACCGATGAAAATAGAATTAGGATATGAAATTGCGTTGAAAGAATCGACAAAATAGTGAAAAAGATAAAAAATGCATTCATGGTTTCTCAAAAGGAAGCTTTGAATGCATTTTTTGTAGCTATACTGTTAAATTGCTGGTGAGCAACCGATTGAACATTTGGATTGCCAAATAATTATTGTAAAATATATGTATTAATAGAATTGTGAAGAATGTATAGAAAATAAGTTAATATATATGTAATTATATACATTGACAACAAATAATTCCTTTGATATTATAAAAGCAAGAACAACCGATTGCGCAAGAAAAGGTAAAGTGCGAAATGCATAGGTTGGTTTGGCTAGAAATAAGTAACTATCATTCATATCTACAGGGAGGGTAAAATGAAGAGAAAATTATTAGCATTAGTATTAACTGTTACACTGGTTGCAACAACTTTTATAGGATGTGGCAATAACACTACAAAGGAACCAACTGCACAACCAACAAAAGCAACTGACAAAGAGGAAACAAAAGCAACGGAAGCTCCAGCAGCAGTGGAGAAGGAAGATGTATCACTCGTTATGTGGGGAGCCGAAGAAGACCAAGCAATGCTGCAAGGAATGATTGATGCCTTTATTGCTACATATTCGGATAAAGCGAATTTTGACATTCAACTAGGCGTTCAGTCAGAGTCCACAGCAAAAGACACAGTTTTAACAGACGTTGAAGCAGCAGCTGATGTATATGCTTTTGCAGATGATCAATTGAATGAACTTGTTAATGCAGGTGCCTTACAACCCATATCAATTAACACCGATGCAATTATTGAAGCAAATGGTGGCGCAGAGGCTGGTTCTGTAAAAGCAGCTACGAAAGATGGCACCTTATATGCATATCCGATGACGGCAGATAATGGATATTTTATGTTCTATAATAAAGAATATTTTTCCGACAGCGATGTACAATCTCTTGATAAAATGATGGAAATTGCAGCAGCAGCTGGCAAGAAGATAACAGTTGACTATTCCAGCGGTTGGTATTTATATTCTTTCTTCCAGGGGGCTGGATTAACCCTTGGTCTTAATGAAGATGGTGTTACTAATTTTTGTACCTGGAATGCTACTGATACCAAATATACTGGTGCACAGGTTGCAGATGCAATTATTTCAATTGCTAAAAACCCTGGATTTATCAGCGTAAGCGATGCTGAATTTGCTACTGGTATCACAGAAGGAACAATTATTGCAGGTGTTAACGGTACCTGGAATGCAGCAACAGCAGAAGCTGCCTGGGGTGATAATTATGCAGCTACTAAATTACCTACTTATACAGTAGCTGGTGATCAGGTTCAGATGTCATCCTTTGCAGGCTATAAATTGGTAGGTGTGAATGCTTATTCAGAATATGCAGGATGGGCGATGCTGCTTGCTGAATGGATTACGAACTATGATAATCAGGTTCTTCGTTTTGAAACTAGAGGCCTTGGACCATCTAATGTAGAAGCTGGTGCATCTGATGCAGTACAGGCAAGTCCTGCAATTGCTGCTTTAGCGGAACAGTCCATCTATGCAACTGTTCAACGAGTAGGCGGAAAGTTCTGGGATCCAGCAACCGCATTTGGTACAATTGCCGCAGCTGGTAATGCAGATGGTATTGATCTTCAAGTTCTTGTAGACACAATGGTAGAGGGAATTATCGCTCCAGTAGAATAATTTACTAAATATATATGACCCACATGTGCAATGACCTTGTGTATGTGGGTTATATTTAAACATGGAGAGCAGTATTCTACCTAAATAATCGGATAATATGCCCGCAGAATGGAATAGATGGGAGCAAGCATAATGAAATTTTTGAGAGGTATAGGTAAACCCTTTAAAGAAGTAGGATTAGCCATTAGAGATGGGGATGTGTTTGTAAAATTATCTCTTCTGCTTATGGGACTAGGGTATTTTAGAAGAAAACAAATCATAAAGGGTATCATAGTTTCTTTTTTTCAATTTCTTGTTATATTTTTTACAACAATAGTTGGATTT
>JAFACO010000205.1 GCA_023425485.1 Bacillota bacterium | reverse complement strand
TCTCCAAACACTGCTCCCAGGATAATAACCACAACCACGGGCATGCAGATAGCAAAAATGAACATATCTAACCCACGAAGGGATAATCTCACTTCTGTTTTAAATAAGACTCTAAATGCTTTCATTTTCTACCTCCTCATCTGTGTACCAAAGATAAGCATCTTCAAATTTTTCAAAAGGACTGGCTTCTATTGCTTCCTGTACAGTTCCATAAAATATACTTTTACCCTTTTTCATAATAATAATTTTGTCACAAAGTGCTTCTACCTCGTCCATGAAATGAGAGGTTAATAATATCGTTTTTCCTGTCATTTTTAAGGCAGAAAGGCTATTCCAAACTTCCCGACGGGCTTTTGTATCCAAACCCGTAGTTAGCTCATCTAAAAATACAACCTCAGGATTTGGAATTAGTGCAAGCACTATAAAAAGTCGTTGCTTCTGACCCCCCGATAGCTCTCCGACAGGGCTTTTCAGCTTGTCCAAAAGCCCAAATTCCTTTAGAAGAGCAATATAGTTAGATGGGCTTTTGTAAAGTGAAGCCGTAACCTCACAAAGTTCAGCTACTCTTATTTTGTCTTGATAGTTTGCTTCCTGAAATTGAACTCCAACCTTTTCAAATAATTTTTTTCGGTCTTTCTGTGGATTCATTCCCAATATGGATACTGTTCCGCTATCTTGCTTCTTAGTTCCTAAAACACATTCAATGGTGGTACTCTTACCTGCACCATTAGCACCCAGCAGCCCAAATACCTCTCCCCTGCAAATAGAGAGATTGATATTCTCTACTGCTATCCTATGGTCATAGGATTTGCAGAGCTCTTTTACTTCAATTGTTGTTTCCATGTAGTTAAATTCCTCCTTCTTTTTTATATAAAGAATAACACCAGCGCAAAGTCTGGTGTTAAAATGGAGGGTTTTCCTTAAATTGTTTTTTCATTTTCTCAAGATGATCAATCATCCCTTTTGCATTCTGTTCTGCATACTTCAATGACGTAAGTAGTTTATCGCACACAGAAATAATATCATCATCCTCCTTTGGAGTGTCAATTACCTGTCGAATGTCTGCCTCTGGATTTCGAGATATGGTATTCAACATACGTAAAATTGCTGAAAGAGAGTAATTTGCACAACGCAAAGAGCGGATGATTTTTAACCGCCTTATATCTTCCTCATCATATACACGATAGCCATTTTGTTTTCGTTTTATTATAATTAAGCCATTCATTTCCCAATTTCTTAATGCATTTATAGAGACTTGTAAATAATCAGCCACTTCTTTTCTGTTTAAATGTATACTTCCTGTTTCTTTATAATCTCCTAAAAATAGTTTTTCTGTAATCACGATAGCTTCTTCTGCATTTCTTCGCTCATTGCTAATCTGCTGCAGATAGTGTTGTGCCTGGAAGATCGCCCTGTCAAAATCCCCAAGTGCTGCAGTCTTAATTATAGCAATTGCTTGCTTTCTTAATCCATTTTGCAGAACTTCAACCCTTAGAGCAATTCTAGCAAATTTAATCTGTTCTATATGAAAGTCTGTAAAGACACGATAACCATTTTCTTTTCGCATTGGTTTAGGAATTAGCTCCAACTCTTCATAGAGCCTTACTGTATTCGGATGGATGCCAATGCATTTTGCAATCTCAGATGTCTTATAGGTATTCATTTTATCACCGCCATTCTATTTTTTTGTTGCTCCAATCGGTATTTGCAAGCAAGCTTGCAATACCTCATTCCGCTTTCAGTATATCATAGCATAAAAGTCTGATGTTTTAATGGAGGGTTTTAATTATAGGTTACAATAATGAAAAATACAAAAACCAAGCGTATCATCCTTGAGGACCAATACGCTTGCAATTAAACCATAATCTATTTCTTAAATAATTTAGTATAATACTACAGATAAGACAGCTTGCCCTGTGGTAATTGGATACGGCGATTCTAGCTCCAGCGAAACCTTTACCTTTTCCTTAAAACCATCTGTGGAAAATAAGATATCTCCTGAAGTAAAGCTAAGCGGAAAGTACGTATAGGATGACAGGGGTGGATAGTAAGAAAACAGCTCTATCCTTTCTTGATGTGTACTTAAGATTAATTTAATTGCTGCATCTCTAATCGAAACATTTCTACTTGAACTTTTGCTGCTTCTACTTCCCCCGTATGCTATTGAACAATTTTGACCTTTGATATCAATATCATGAAAATTTATAGTAAAGCAAAGATTATAGCATTCACACGGATTTAGCCATATATTACAGTCATCATACTTTATACAACATTCTTTTATAAAGTTAGGTTTCCAAGGAAAAGTTTTACCACACTCCCAGATATAAGGTTTCTCTCCTTCGGAAAAAGAAGCTTTACAGATAATAGACTGACCCTTCGGTCCCTTGGGTCCAGTTGCTCCTTTGGGTCCTGTGGCTCCAGTTGCTCCGGTAGGTCCTTCCGGGCCTCTTTCTCCTGTGGCTCCTTTATCACCTTTAGGACCTGTGGCTCCGGTTGCTCCTTTTTTACCCGGAGGTCCAGTCGGGCCTTTACATCCGGGTGGACCAGGCGGGCCAGTTGGGCCGATTTCAGACTCCATTATTTCAAGTACCTTTTCCATTTTATTCTTAAGAAACACCTGACTCTGCATTAAAACATCAAGCAGTGATTCCACGCTTTTATTCACACATAAAATATCATCTACGGTTGCTCCAGAACCTGTTTTATTAACCAAATCATTTAATACATATTGTATCTTTTCGCCTTCTGCGTTAATGATATGACTGATTCCGAGTTCCTCCATAGCGATAGATGCTAAAATCATTGTAAGTGCTTTTTCTCGTGTGATTTCAGGGCTAATGCTTGGGAAATTAGGAATGGACACGTTATTTACTCCTTTTTGATAATTATTATGTCTTTTTCATCTTCTCCTCAAAGTATTTTTGGTTAGATAAGGCTGATGAGGAATCTGGCTTAATTTCCAGTGCCAGTTGATTATAGAGCATTGCTTTTTGGTATTCACCCAGACGGTCGTAACATACTGCGCACTCAATAAGCGGTATATACCCCCAACAATCTGGTTGGATAAATCCCCAATTACCTACTGGTTTCTCTAATGATAATATGAAGTTAAACCAAAATGCAGCTCTTTTATAATCTCCTGCATTCTGATAATAATAACCTATTTGACAGCAAATTTCCCCTCTCGGTGTGTCATAAACAAAGCTTTTATAGAGTGCTTCCAGAGCTTTTTTAGGTTGCTCCAGCAGGAAATAGCATTTACCTATTTCACCACAAGCATTAATGTTATCCTCAACCCAACCTGCTCCCTGAGCTAAAAACTTAGTAAACTGTTCTATCGCCTCTTTATAATAGCCGTGGTCCTTTAGCTCTCTCGCATAGTAATAGCTTCCTCTAGGTGATAGTATATTCTTTGATTTAATCTGCTTTTCATAGATTTTTAAATTTCTATCTGACAGCGTATTTGAGGCATTTGGCTTTGCATGTGTTATGGTAATATCGCTATTTATGATTTTGCCAGAGATTTGAAGATATTCATGAACAGGTTCCATCCACTTATAATTCTTTTCTCTCTTACTTAACCTCTCTCTAAAATAAGAAAATATTACATTTCCTTTGGAATCCAATCCCGTTGCGTATTTCATCATTACTACATCCACATCCGCACTTAAGGAATTCTTAAGTTCTAGCAAATTAATATTATCTTCTGGAAGAAGTATGTCGTCTGCATCCATCCACATAACATAGTCCTTGGTAGCATAGCTGTATGCATAGTTTCTTGCAGCTGAAAAATTCTCTATCCATTTAAAATCATAAATTTTATCCGTATATTTTAAACATAGCTCTTTTGTCCGATCTGTTGAGCCGGTATCAACAATAATGATTTCATCCATGATGTTTCGAACCGAATTAAGACATCGCTCAATGGTCTTTTCTTCATCTCTTACTATCATGGCCAAACTGATTGTTATCATCTATTCACCCTGTATTTTGATTATGTCTAGGATAGCCTTACAAAAATATTAGTGTAAAGGTTAACCCCTATCCTAAATAAATGTTTCATATTATCTTATGAAACTGCGTGTAACTCTGTGTCAAAATTGCACTTCTTTGTGCAGTAACCCTTACAATAAAATTACATAATATATTATTAAGTTACAAAAAATTCAGGGTATGAGACCGTATGTGTTCAATTAGTTTATGTATGATAGTCAAAAACGAAGAGAAAAACATAAAACGCTGTCTAAACAGCGCTGAAAAACTGGTAGATGAAATTATAATTGTAGATACCGGCTCCATTGATCAGACCAAAGTAATTTGCGCTTCCTTTCAAGCTAAGATCTATGATTATGAATGGACAGATAATTTTAGTGATGCTAGAAATTATTGCATTAGTCTGGCTACAAGTGACTGGATCCTATGGCTTGATGCTGATGAGCAACTTTTTATAGAAGATATTGATGCAATTAAAAAATTACTATCTCACAAGGAAACTGATCTTTATTCCTTACAGTTACAACATATAAACAAAGAAGAACAGGATAATTTTGAAGAGTATTATATTTCATATCACCATAGATTATTTAGAAATAATTGTGGCTACAGGTTTCAAGGTTCCATCCATGAATACATCACATTAGATGATAATAGAGCCCTTGAAAAGATTAAAATCATGGATTTCGTAACCATTAAACATTACGGATACCGTGAAGAAGATGCCTTAGAAAAATCAGTGCGCAATCTTAAACTGCTGTTGAAAGAAAAAACGATAAATAGTGATAACCCTTGGCTAGATTATCATATAGCTGCTGAATTGTATCGCCTTAAAGATGTTAGCCGGTCTTATTCTTTTGTGAATAATGCCATTTCAATGTTTGTAACCCAAAACCTCGTTCCACCTCCACTTGTATATAAGCTGAAATATGAAATAATTATCAACTATTGCAACACAGATAATGCAGTAACCTCAATTGAAAAAGCAATTGAATTATATCCGGATTATGTGGAGCTTTATTTTTACAAAGGAAGTATGCAGTATCAACAGCAAAAATATGAGGAGGCAATTAAGTCCTTCCAAAAATGTCTTGTATTAGGTGAGTTCAATCCTAATTACCTCATAATGTCTGGAAATGGCAGCTATAAACCCTACTATTTTATTGGACTTTGCTATGAAAAGACAGACAAAATACTGCATGCTATCGAGGCCTTCACACAGTCATTACTAATTAATCCAAAGTTTAATCCTTCTTTAGAGCAACTGGATTTAATTCGTGATAGGATGGTTTTATCTTAAAATAACAAATCAGAAAGGAATTTAAATTTATGTCACAACCCAGTTTTCCGATCATAAGTCCTCCACTAACCCGTGAAGATGTAATAAACCAGATATTATCTTCCATCGCAATGGAAGAGCTTGGTTTAAGCCATATTTTAAATACAGAAGGTGAAAAGCTCCAATATTTACTAGGAACACTACCAGGAATCCCTGGCCCTGGTGCTACAATTGAAGAGATTCTAGCAGCAAATGAAAGTGTTCGTGCCATGATAGAGACAATTTCGCAAAATCAATTATTTTATAAAAATAAAATGGCCAGCGCTTTAGCTTCCTCCGAAATGACTGGTCCTACTGGTGCGACTGGTCCTACTGGCCCCGCTGGTGCTGCTGGTGGACCTACCGGTGCCACTGGTGCGACTGGTCCTACCGGCCCTACTGGTGCTATAGGTGTTGCTGGTGCTACCGGTGATACTGGTCCAGCTGGCGCTACCGGTCCTACTGGTGCTGCTGGTGCTGCCGGTGCCACTGGTACTGCTGGTGTTATTGGTGCTACCGGTCCTACTGGTCCTACTGGTGCCACTGGCTTCACTGGTGCTACTGGTGCTACTGGTCCACTTGGTCCTACTGGCGCAACTGGTGCTACTGGTGCTACTGGTGCCACTGGTGCTACTGGCGCTACTGGTGCCACTGGTGCTACTGGCGCTACTGGTCCTACCGGTCCTACTGGTCCTACTGGAACTAACGTAACTGCTACGGCAGGATTCGCGGCAAATACTACTGGAGCTACTATAACTGTTACCATTGCCGGTACTCTCGTTCCCCTACCAAGTAGTCAGGTATTACCTGCAGATATTACTGTAAATGGTACCAATGATACCTTTACGTTAGCTACAGCAGGAAGATACCGTATTTCCTATCATGTTAATACAACTGCAGCATTACTTATGGGTTCAAGAATTCTGCTGAATGCTGCTCCACTTACACAATCAACAATTACACCGGTGATTTCCTTATCCAGTTTCTCCAATGAAATATTAATCGATGTTACGGCCGGCAGTACGGTATCTCTGCAATTATTTGGTTTGGCAGGTGCTGCAGTATTATTGCCTGCTTCTGCAGGTGCGTCACTTCAGATTATTCGCCTAAGTTAGGAGGTCCCTTATGTCAATGCCCAATTTCCCTATAATAAGCCCTCCCTTAACCAGAGGTGATGCTATTAATCAGATATTATCCTCCATTGCTTATGAAGAGCTTGGTATGAGTCATATTATTAATAGTGAGGGTGAAAAAATACAGTATGTACTTGGTACACTCCCAGGATTATCGGGAGGTCCCGCTACCTATGAAGATGTAATCGATATAAACACAAGCGTACAAGATACACTCAATAGTGCTTTAGAAAATCAAATGCTATTGAATGCAAAAATGTCCCTCGCTTTATCCTCACCTGTAATACTTGGTGCCACAGGCCCAACCGGACCGACAGGCCCTACTGGTTCTGATACAGGTGCTACAGGCGCAACTGGTCCTACCGGCCCTACCGGTGCCAATGGTTCTGCTGGCCCTACTGGTACTGTTGGAGCTGCAGGCATTATTGGCCCTACCGGCCCTACTGGAACCACCGGCGTTACTGGTGCCACGGGTACTACGGGTGCTACGGGCAGTACAGGGCCTGCTGGCGTTACCGGTGCCACTGGCTTAACAGGCGCTACTGGTGCTACTGGTCCTTCTGGTCCAACTGGTGCTACTGGACCTACTGGTGCTACAGGTGCCACAGGTGCCACAGGTGCCACGGGTGCAACTGGCGCTACCGGCCCTACTGGTGCTACTGGCCCTACTGGTGCTTTAGGTCCAAATCCTTCGGCAACCGCTGGTTTTGCTGCAAATACCACTGGCGCAGCAATCACCGTATTGGTAGCTGGAACCCTTATTCCACTTCCCAGTACACAGTTATTATCCGCAGATATTACTGTAAATGGAGCTAATACCATTTTTACTGTTAATACCTTTGGAACCTATCGTATCTCTTACTCCATTAACACAACCTTGTCCCTGCTCATGGGTTCCAGACTTCTGATAAACGGAGTGGCAAACACCGCTTCTACGATTACCCCTGCCTTATCCACCTCTAGTTATAGCAATGAAATTGAGCTTAACCTTGGCGTAGGTACAACAATATCACTTCAAATGTTTACTTCCATATTGGGCATTGCTACCTTAATCAGTGGTGGCGCCGGCGCAACCTTGATGATTATTCGCTTAAGCTAATATTAGATTTTTTATAATTCCAATTGTCTTTTTATTAACGACATGATTAAAGAAAGATAGTTATCCTAAGAAGTTTAGCCTTGGTATAACTATCTTTCTCATATTTATAATTCATAACAAGTGAAACGACTTGTCGTTTCATCTTGAATATACCACTGGAAAATCCGATTATTATAAGGTATGATAGCCTCAAGATTATCACATTTGCAACTTATGTCAGGTAATTCTCCTTGCAGCCTGCTATACTAAGAAGGGAGTGAAGAATAATGTCTGTTCAAACAATAGAAACTATGGCTAAATGGGTTGAAAATAATATAAAAGATAACCCCACACTGATAGAGATGTCCTCGTATGTCGGGTATTCTCCGTTTTATTGTTCTTCCAAGTTTCGGGAGCACATGGGCTTAACTTACAAACAATTTCTTTCGAGGTGCCGATTAAAAGCAGCTACCAGTGACCTTTGCAATACTGAT
>JAFACO010000161.1 GCA_023425485.1 Bacillota bacterium | reverse complement strand
GACCACAATAATTCCATAATATTTAGTTCCCCTTCGTGAAGTCGTATATCTGGTAATGACATTTTGCTCCCCGCACCCCTTTAACCTTTAATATATTCTACTTTTAATAAATTATTATCCAACAATTGTTTTGAGATTGTTAATTATTGTTGAATATGTCTTGCTTTGTAACTTTATATAATAACGATATGTAAATGTATTACAAATCGACAAGTTCCGCATTTTCTAAGGCTTACTTTTGTAGAATATATTTTCTGAATACTCCAGATATAACTCTACAGATGTAGACAACCATCCGTACATCTATACTATACGAATAGAATGGCTTTGTCAATGATTTTCTTCTGGAATTTCATTCATTCCGGCATTAGGTTTATAAGCAGAATACAGCATAATAGGGTACGTATTTTATTTGGTTGGAATATTCAAAATTCCTTGAGGAAATTCGAATAGCATAAGGGAACTCACAACACTGCTTTAGGACACTTATACTTTTGGAACGCGTATTTTCACTATCAAAGATCTCTACAGGATATATTTGATTATCCTTTTGATAAATAAAATCTACTTTAGCCATAGAATCTGATTCCCAGAATACAAATGGATAATGCCTTGTTTGAAGCGAACATGCTAAATAATTCTCTAACAATACTTTGTCATACATAGATTTCTGGCAAGCCAGATTTCCTTCTTCGCTTCTACGCGTATTTAGTAAACCTGTATCCGGTAGATAAAGTTTGAAATTTGCTACTGAATGCGAATTACTCCACTCTTCTGCCGGAAAACTCTGTTCGCTAATCTGGTCCGTGGTAATACGGTTGCATTTAATGACATAGCTGTTATCGCAGAGCTTTGTGATAGCCTCTTTATACATTGCATGGGTAGTACCTTTTCTAATTAGTTTATACTGAAATTTCTTGTTATCCTTCTGTAATTGCGGAATAATACTATCATAAACCTGCAGCATCTTTAAGGAATCAGAATCTGCATAATCTCTTTGAATATGATCCCTGTAAGATCCAAGCAGGAACCTATGCTGTTCCGATACATTAATGGTGGTGGATAGATTCAGATATTCATTAATAACGCCTGGCATACCACCTATGATAAGATATAATTGATGAAGCGCTAATAATTCTTTATGTACAATTTCGGGTATTTTTTGACAGGTCAAATAATGATTTTGGATTGTTTCTATGTACCACTCATTACTCGTCGCTCGTAAGAATTCATCAAATTCCAAAGGATACACACAAAGACTTTCCATAGCCAAGGTAACCTCTTGGGACAACGGGTAACTACTGATGCAAATAATATAGCGGAATATTCCTGAAAGTTCTTGATTAATTAAATGAAGGATTGCTTCCGTGTTGAAGCTGATTTCATCAAGAATTAATATTCTTTGGTTTATTTCATCCATTGGATTGAGTTGAAAATATGTCAAGAACTTATCTTTTAATGTTACTGTATCCTGCGCATTTACAAGTTCTAAAACTTGATAATTATTTTCAAAGTTAAGATAGCAAATACGTTCAAAAAAGGCCTTAGCAAAATCATATGCAAGATATGTTTTGCCCACGCCTTTTGCACCGGTAAGCAGCATTGGCTTACCATTATCTTCTGTTTTCCATTGAATTAAACTATCAATTAATTTTCTCTTCAACGAATTTACCCCTTGCGTCTTAATTTGTCCAAAAGCTCAATAAAATAGTCAGGTAAAGGTGCTTGAAACTCCATATATTCCTTTGTTGTAGGATGAATAAAACCTAATACCTTTGCATGTAAGGTTTGTCCTTCTAAATGAAATGGGTCCTTGATAGCTCCATATACGGTATCTCCAATCAAAGGGTGATGAAGACTTGCCATATGAACTCTAATTTGATGTGTTCGGCCTGTTTCCAAGGAACACTCTACCAATGCGTATTTTTGATTAAGGTTCTCAATTACTTGGTAATTCGTAATCGCAGATTTACCGTTCTTATAATTGATTGCCATTTTCTTTCGATCTTTTGGGTCACGTCCAATGGGTGCATCCACCCTGCCGCTGTCCTCTTTAAACGTACGGTAAACAATCGCTTCATATTTTCGCGTGATAGAATGTACCTTAAGCTGATCTGCTATAAATTGATGCGCTTTATCATTCTTACAAGCAATTAATACCCCGGTGGTATCACGGTCAATACGATGAACAATTCCAGGACGCATTACACCATTGATGCCGGATAGCTCATCACGGCAATGATATAATAAAGCGTTTACCAAGGTACCAGTATAATGACCAGGTGCTGGATGAACCACCATACCCTTGGGTTTATTTATAACAATGACATCTTTATCTTCATATAAAACATTCAATGGAATGTCTTCTGGTAAGATTTCTGTCTCCCGCAGCTCTGGGAGTAAAATACTTACCCGTGTACCTGTTTTAACCTTTAAATTTGCCTTTACAGGTTTATCATCTGCAAATACCCTTTGTTCCTCAATTAGCTTCTGAATATAACTGCGGGAAAGCTCTGTTTGGATAACGGACAAATACTTATCGATTCGAACACCATGATTGTCTTCTTCTACGATAAATTCAAGGGTTTGCTCCTGCTCACCCTCTAATTCGAATTCTTCTTCCATGAATCATGCTATCCTTTCGTACATTTAACATTCCAGACCTATCAATAAGATTAAGCTATACTAGTTTATAAAATACTAGAGCCTCTAGCTATTCATTTTCTTTTACTTCAGCTTCTAATTCCTTAGCTTCAATATCAGTTGTTTCTATATCATTTGTTCCTGTTTCAGTTGTTTCTGTTTCAGTTGTTTCTGTTTCTTCTATATCCTCTTCTGTTTTTTCAACTTTAGCTTCCTCTAAATTGACCTCAGCCTTTTTAACTTCAATAATCTCAAAATCCTCTTCTACAACTTCTTTACTTTCATCACTAATGTCTTCTTCCCTTGTATCAGCTTCCTTCTTCTTTCTACGAAACATCTGATCCAAAAATGCGAAATCTTCATCCTTATAATAGAAAATAGCCAAA
>JAFACO010000079.1 GCA_023425485.1 Bacillota bacterium | reverse complement strand
CCGGATAAGCAAGCAACTATTCGCATTGAAGACCAAGAAGAATTTTATTATCTTATGAAAAACCTATATAATCTTATTTTTGATGAACCCCTATTGTTTGTTTCAACATTACATGAAGATGATACATATCCCAACCGTTTTAATAAAGCTTCTTATGGTAAACCCGACTTGCAGGTGAATATGACGAAATTCACAAAAGCGGTGGATGCATTATTCGAAAACATGTTTCTTGCTGGGCAGGGGCGAAATGTGAAACTAAACAGCAGGCAGCAAACAATTCTTTCACGACTCGGGATAAGCAGTCAATTCAATCTCCCTGTAGCGTGGAAATGGATGGCTACCCGCCCCGAAGCCGATTTATACTCTTTTTCGCACTGCTTTTTTGATAGAAATTATTTATATACCTCAGACATCTATGCCAGATTGTTCGGCGCAGAAGCGTTTCACAGGCTTGAAAACTGGATGCAGGCACATAATTATAAAAGAATGGAGGTTTCTGGTACAGCAGCAGCTGGATATCCTGTATTGTTTCTAAATTACGCTAATATGGCGTGGAGTGGCGAGCAACCCAAAGGCGGTTTTTTATCCAAAATAAAACATACGGGGATATCGGTTATGTTTGATCCCTTCGTGGAACACCCTGCAGTTTATGGTCTATGTATACCGAATGCACTATCACCGTACTTAAAAGCTTTTGATTCGATGTCAGAAACTCTTCAGTATTTTGTTGTTACTCATACAAAGAAATGTGATGGATGCAGATATTGCGTTCAAACTGACAAAACCGGCTTGCGTCCATTATCTTACATTCCTGCTATCATTGGACAAAAAGAGTATAACCTATGTCCACTTTTCCCAGGATACAGTTTTTGTTGGACAAGTATCGACAACGTTCTTGTAGACCGATTGATTGAAATGCTGTCATTTATGGATACATTTCTCACAATAGGAACTAATTATAGGATATGAGGAGAGTACGTAGTTTTTACATAATATTTATTCCTTCTTGACTTTGACGCGGCGTCGCAGTTTATACTGAAAACAGCCAGATTTATTTGGACTACATTCAGAGGAGAAAACCGTTATGAATTTAACATCAATTAGCAAAATATCAAAAAAGCTTTCGATCTCTACCCGAACCCTGCGTTATTATGAGCAGATCGGGTTGATTGAAAGTGTTAAAAAAGATAATTATGCCTACCGTACTTATGATGAAATGGCGGTTGAGCGTTTACAACAAATCCTCGTGCTACGTAAACTGCGTATATCACTCAAGCAAATCGCTTTGATTTTGAAAAACGAAAACACAGCAGCCATTATTGACGTATTCCAGAAAAATCTTTCTGAAGTGGACGATGAAATTACCGCTCTGTCCACTATTCGAGAAATCATCAGCTCGTTTATAACACGATTGCAAGAGAGTATCCAACTGGACATCAAATTAAATCTATTAGATGATACCACCTTGTTGGAAGCGGTTGATGCTATAAATGTGAAAAGAACACCGCTCAAAGAGGAAAAGACGGCGTCAGAGTTGGAACAGGCAAGTGAAAAACTGAACAAGTTGACTGACCGGGACGTTCGAATTATCTATCTTCCACCAATGACCGTAGCTGCGTATCAGGTTATCGGTAATGGTCCGAATGAACCGGAAGGTCGTTGTCATGATGTGGTAAATTCATTTGTCCGCAAAAGTAATCTATATATAATTAAGCCGGATCTCCGGCATTTTGGCTTTAATGCACCCAATCCCGTGGATGAAACAAACTACCATGGTTATGAAATGTGGGTTACCATTCCCGATGATTTCCTTGTACCAGAACCTCTTGTGAAAAAGCGTATGCAGGGTGGACTCTATGCTGCACATATGATTCCGATGGGTGCTTTTGAGGAATGGGAATGGTTTGCTGCATGGGTATTTAATAACGAAAAGTATGAGTACAGCGGTGCAGGGCGTCAGGATAATATGTTTGATTGGCTTGAGGAACAGCTTAATTATATTAATCATCTTAATCTGCCTACAGATGGTGATGATGAGGGAATACAACTGGATTTATTGATACCAATTAAGTTAAAGGAGAAAAATATATGTCAATAGAAAACCAAGCGATGTTTTATCTCCGAAATGTGTGCGATTATGACCCTAACTTAAAAAATGAAGCGCTATTATCTGAAGCTGTAATTAATGGATTCTACGAGTTCAGCAATCTTTTACGCACAATATATCAGGACTGGCAATCATACGAAGTATCGACTGTTTTAAGTGAACGGACAAAAATAGGAATACTGACCGATGATCTTGAAAATTACCATAACCTTACGTATACGCTAGATTTTCTTTTTGCCATTGCTGTAGTTGGAGAATTAAATATAGAAGGTGAAATTCCATATATTAGCGTTAATAAATCGCTTTTTAAAAATGAATACAGACAATCCGCTGCGTTTCCATTTTTAATGCTTGAAAAATACGGATTCTATTTTTATTACTTTAAGTGTGAAAAAGAAACAAATGAATATAAGCGCTGTGACAGTTTTTGTATTTATTATGAAAATGGGAGATACCTCTTTGAATCGATTAAATATATCGCACACCAATTAATGGAACAAGAAATAAAAAAAGAAATGCCCGCTAAAGTCGCTTTTATGCTTGCGGATTATAACTTTATATTAACCGGACATATCAATCAAAATCCCTTGCAGGAAAGTATTATTAGAACGCTGGGTCAATTGAGTGGTTTATGGGAAGAACTTGTTCGTGTAATGCAGAACGAGTGTGGTTTTATTGCCGATTCATTATTTAATCCTTATGTGTTCCCCAACAGAACTGTAACATTTAAGGAACATAAAAAGACAATATGCAAATTAAGCATCAATGTTGACCGCTTAAATATCAGGCTTCCTCTTTCATTTGAAATGGCAAAAGAACTAATTTTAAGAAGAAAATTGCTACCGCAAAGCATCAATCAGAATATAGATATGTTCGGTTGTGTCAATTGCGGTAAATGCGAAAGAAACAATAATATCGTCATGTTTGAAGGCGTTCCCCTTTGTAATCTCCCGTACAGTAATTTCGTGACAGAGGATTCGCGGTGTTTGCACTTTGATGTAACAAGCCCAGAAGAAGTAAATATTATTTGTGATGTGATACGAAGATTGTTTAAAAA
>JAFACO010000065.1 GCA_023425485.1 Bacillota bacterium | reverse complement strand
CAGTTATGGTGTCCTTTACTTTTGAGAAGAATGGCAGAACCTTGTATGGTACGGACCCCAAAACAGCAGTAATTGTTATGCAGTCCATGGGAGCCGATGCAATTGGTGTGAATTGTTCCACTGGTCCGGACAAAATGCAAAGTATTGTACGTGAAATGAAAGCATATGCGAATATTCCGATTATAGCAAAACCCAACGCTGGTCTACCAGCCTTAGTAAATGGTGAAACAGTATTTCCGATGGAAGCTGAGGAGTTTGCTACTGAGATGGCAGAGCTTATTAAGGCAGGTGCTAATATTGTTGGCGGCTGTTGCGGTACAACTGTGGAACACATAAAGCAGATGGTGGATAAGGTAGCGGACCTGCGTCAGATACCAGCTGGAAATACCCACGTCAGAGCACTTACTACAGAGCAAAATACCGTTGAAATACCGCTGGATGGACGTTTCTTAGTCGTTGGAGAACGTATTAATCCAACAGGTAAAAAGGCACTACAGGAAAAACTTCGCGCGGGGGATTTGTCCTTAGTGGCACAAATGGCAGAAGAACAAGCAGCACTTGGGGCGGACATTCTTGATGTTAACATGGGGATGAATGGAATTGATGAGAAAGAGATGATGCTCCTTTCTATGAACGAAGCTCTCTATAGCGGTAAGCTTCCAATTTCAATTGATTCCAGTCACGTACCAGTAATGGAGGCAGCACTAAGACAGTATCCGGGCAGGGCTTTAATTAACTCTATTTCTTTGGAAAGAGAGAAATTTGAAAAACTAATTCCAATAGCAAAGAAGTATGGTGCAATGTTTATTCTGCTACCACTTTCAGAACAAGGATTACCAAAAAACATTGACGAGAAAAAAAGTATTATACATCAAATATTAGATAGAGCTTTCGCTTATGGACTCACAAAAGAAGATATTATAGTGGACGGACTTGTGAATACTGTGGGAGCAAACAAGGATGCAGCCCTTGAAGCAATTCAAACTATTCGTTACTGTAAGGAGGAATTGGGTCTTGCTACAATTGTAGGTTTATCCAACATCTCTTTTGGACTACCAGAAAGACAGTTTATAAACAGTACCTTCCTATCATTTGCAATTCAAGCCGGACTTACTATGGCAATTGCTAATCCATCCCAGGATCTATTAATGAATACAGCATTTGCAGCAGATTTGTTAAAAGGGGTGGAACATGCGGCAGGGAACTATATTGATCGCGTAACAGCCAGACCAGTAACTGTTTCCTTTGGTATGTCTGGAAAAGTTCCTGCCGATAGTAACTCTAATGAAAGTACAATAGGTCATGGTATTTCAGATGAGAAACAGGCTATTTATCAAGCGGTATTAAAAGGAAATAAAAAAAGTATCATAAGCCTTGTGGAAGCGGCTTTAAAATTAGGAATAAAACCAGGCGATTTAATTGATCAAACGTTAATACCAGCCATTACTGAGGTTGGTAATCTGTATGATAAGCAGATTTATTTTCTTCCCCAGCTTATTACCGGAGCAGAGGCAATGAAAACGGCCATTGATTATCTAGAGCCATTACTAAAAAGAGATGAGTCAAACAGGGAGCAGATAACAATTGTAATTGCAACAGTAGCTGGAGATATCCATGATATCGGGAAGAACCTTGTAACTTTAATGTTAAAAAATTATGGCTTTCGGGTTATTGACCTTGGAAAAGATGTACCTACGGATAAAATAATACAAACAGCCAAAGAGGAAGATGCTGATTTTATCGCTCTATCTGCACTTATGACCACTACGATGGTGGAAATGGCACGTGTCGTTGAATTAGCAAAGGAACATAAACTACGAGCACAGATAATAATTGGAGGTGCGGTGGTTACAGACAGTTATAGGGAAGAAATTGGCGCAGATGGATATTCCGAGGATGCACAATCCGCAGTTGCTTTGGTGAAGAGATTAACCAAAAAGTTATAGGCAGAAGGGTATCAACTTATTTATAAGAAGAAATGACGGCGTAAATAATAAAAAAAATAAGATTTTCACGCAATAAAGATGAACATGTTTTAATTTTCTAAAACTATTGTTTTTAAGTAAGAATTGTATTAAAATGTCTGAAAACGCTGTATCTCATAGAATGTACGCAAGATAATTACAGATGTACACGATAGTGAGAAAACGCTTGACATTGAAGTTAATCGATATTATAATGTCCATAAGATTTACTAATTTAGCGCATTAATGCTTCACAAAATTATGTTGGTGTATTACTCCTGAATTAGAAAGTGATTATAGCAATGAAGCTTAATGATAAAGTGTGCAACAGCACTTTAATGTTAAGCTTTTTTAAACATAGTAGTGCTAGAATTACTTAGATATGAATTACATATTAGAATAGGTTGTTAGATGAAAAAATATTATAAAGAGTATGAAGTAGTACCAAAATCTCTTAAAAATGGAAAAATAAAAAAAGATATTGAATATACTGGGCAGTATTATATTAGTCATCAAAATAAAGCTGAACTTTTTAACTATAAGTTAATATGTTTGGTTTTGACAATTATTTGTTTTGTTGTTTTGATTGGATTAGGATTTTTAAAAACTTCGGTTAGCCGAATATTTTATATAACAATTCCTTATATTTGTCTGTTTCTGCCGGCATTTTACAGCTTGATTGGTGCAATTCGATTAATGTCCTCCAGCGATAAGATGGAGCATGTTGCATATGATAGATCATTAAATAGAATTGTTAAGTCAGTTGCAGGGCAGATGTTTTTGTGTTTTGTAACAATCATTGGAACTATATATTATCTTGTTACAGATAAGAACATGGAAAGAGAACAGAATAGTATTATTTTCTTTCTTGGTATAGTGCTTATACTTTTTGTTAATTTGGTTCTCTTATTAATTAGAAGAAAAGTCGTATACAAGGTTGAGGGCACAGAGAAGGAATAACATAACTTTATATGGCTTATACAGTATAAGTTATGTGCTTCATTTTAAGGTTTCACTTTAATTAAAATACATAAAAAATGGGAGGAAAAACAATGAAACAATTTAAAAAGGTTATATCGATTTTACTAGTACTGTTAATGATCGTATCATTAGCGGCATGTGGTAAAAAAGATAAGCCAGAAGATGAAACAAAAGCAACACCTACACCTACAGTAGATACTGAAACTGAGGTTACACCAGTAGCAGAGGATACAACTCCTTTGGTAGTTGGTTATGATGCATTTAGCGAAAAGTTCAGTCCTTTCTTTGCTGACACAGGTTATGATCAGGATGTTGCTGCACTTACAGGTGTTCAGTTGTTAACAACTGACAGAGTTGGTGGAATTATTTACAATGCAATTGAAGGAGAGACAGTTGCATATAATGGTGTAGACTATACCTATAATGGTATTGCTGACATCAAAGTAACAATTGACGAAGCTGCTGATACAACAACATATAATATTAAGGTTAGAGATGATGTTAAGTTCAGCGATGGTGAAGTATTAAATGCTGATGATATTATTTTCTCTTATTATGTATTGTCTGATTCTTCCTATGATGGTTCTTCAACTTTATATTCACAGCCTATCCTTGGTATGCAGAATTACCGTGCAAACAGCTCAATCGCTGATACCATTACAGCTGAAGAAGTAACCGCTTCCTTAGAGAAACCAAGTGAAGCATTAGCAAAACAGATTTCTGACACTATTATCAGACCTACTTTAGAATCTGAATTTGAGTGGACTGGTACACTTTATGGTGATGAAAACTATAAAACTTATACAGATGCTAATCCAGAGCAGAAAGATTTATTTGCATTCTTCTATAATAAAGATGAAAGCTATGATTCTAAAACTGTAACAGATCCAGCTCAAGTAGTTGAAGATATCATTGCTCAGTATGGTGCTGACTATGCAACTTTAGGTAACAATTATGCTGGTGATCCAGCTTACTATGCAGCAGATGCAGAAGCTTTAGCTAGAACAGCTCTTATTGAAGCAAAGAAAGCTGCTGGTGAAGGTACTGACGTTCCTAATATCGAAGGTATTAAGAAAATCAGCGATACCGAAGTAGAAGTTGTAACTAAGGGTTATGATGCAACTGCAATCTATCAGATTGGTGGAGTTATCGTTGCTCCTTTACATTACTATGGTGATGTAGCTCAATACGATTATGAAAATAACAAATTCGGTTTCCCTAGAGGCGACCTTTCAATTGTAAAAGAAAAGACAACCAAGCCACTTGGCGCTGGTCCTTATACATTAGTAAAATATGAAAATAAGGTTGTTTTCTTAGAAGCAAACGCTAATTATTACAAAGGTGCACCAAAAACTAAGTATGTTCAGTTAAAAGAGACTACTGAAGCAGATAAGATTACTGGTATCGAGCAGGGAACTATTGATATTGCTAATCCATCCGGTAGCAAGACAGTATTTGAACAAATCGCTGGAATTAACAGCAATGGTGAGTTAACAGGTGACAAGATTGCAACTAGCAGAGTTGATAACTTAGGTTATGGTTATATTGGTATGAATGCTGATACTGTAAATGTAGCAGGCGAAAAAGATTCCGATGCATCCAAGAGCTTAAGAAAAGCATTAGCAACTGTTTTATCTGTATATCGTGATGTTGCTGTTGATACTTATTACGGTGATGCAGCAAGTGTTATTAACTATCCAATTTCCAATACATCTTGGGCAGCTCCACAGAAATCAGATTCTGATTATGCAGTTGCATACTCCACAGATGTAACTGGAAGTCCTATCTACACTGCAGATATGAGTGCAGAAGATAAATATGCAGCAGCATTAAAGGCAGCAGTTGGATACTTAGAAGCAGCAGGCTACACTGTAAAAGATGGCGTTGTAACTGCAGCTCCAGAAGGTGCTAGACTTGAATATGAGATCATCATTCCTGCGAATGGAGAAGGAAACCATCCTTCCTTTGCACTTTTAACTGATGCATCTGCAGCATTAAAGACAATTGGTATTACATTAACTATTAACGATCCTGCTGACAGTAACGTTCTTTGGGATAAACTTGATGCTGGTACACAGGATTTATGGTGTGCTGCATGGGGCGCAACCATTGACCCTGATATGTATCAGGTATACTACAGCACTAACGCTGTAGGTTTAGGTGGAACTAACAGTAACCACTATCATATCGCAGATGCTGACCTTGATACCTTAATCATGGATGCTAGAAAGAGCGATGATCAGACTTACAGAAAAGCAGCTTACAAACAAGCTCTTGATATAATCCTTGATTGGGCAGTTGAAATTCCGGTTTACCAGAGACAGAACTGTATCGTATTTAGCCCTGAGCGTGTAAATCTTGATACAGTTACACCTGATATTACTACCTACTATGGTTGGTTAATGGAGATTGAAAAAACCGAAGTTAAATAATTGGTCATTCAATAAATCAACAATATATAACTAGAAAGACAACTCAAAACTTTTTATGATTATATAAAAGATAAGGGTGCCATGATTAATTTCATGGCATTCTTATGCTTTTGTTGAAAATCCTTTAATCCAGTAGTGTGTTAACGAGATGGTGTTTGTTATGAATATGAAGATCGGGAGAAATTAAGTATGCGAAAATTTTTGATAAAAAGGCTGGCATTAAGTGTAATTATTTTGCTTTTTGTTGCATTAATTATCTATGCAATTATGAGAAGTATGCCAACCTCATATGTAGAAAACATGGCAAGACAAAAGGCTTCCCTGCCGGGAGGTAAGACATATACAGAGTGGTTAGAGCAATTAAATTCAACTTATAGTTTAGACATGGGTATTATACCTGGATTTTTTAATTGGTTGGGTCAAGCAATACGGGGTAATTTTGGGGATTCTTGGGCTTATAATGTTCCTGTAACAGAGAAGTTTACTGAAGTTATTTGGTACTCTTTCATGCTGGGAGCAGCTTCATTTATATTACAAATTGTTATAGCAATACCTTTAGGTATTTTAGCAGCGAGGAAGCAATACAGTAGGGCGGATTATGCAATCAGTGTATTTGCGCTTATTGGTATTTCTTTACCCTCCTTTTTCTTTGCAACGCTTTTGAAATACATTTTTTCTATAAAATTAGGGTGGTTTGATTTGTTTGGTATGATTGACCGTATGCACGAGCAAATGAGTCCGTTTGGTCAAGCAATGGATATTGCGAAACATTATGTACTGCCTGTCTTAACATTGACAATTGTGGGTGTTGGATCCCTTATGAGATATACGAGAACAAATATGCTTGAAGTTTTGAACTCGGATTATATTCGTACAGCCAGAGCAAAAGGGTTGTCCGAAAATAAAGTTATTAATTATCATGCCTTTCGTAACACATTAATTCCGGTGGTAACTATCTTAGGAGCTTCTTTACCTGGCTTATTTGGTGGTGCTATGATAACGGAAACCTTATTCCAAATTGATGGAATTGGTTATACCTCTTATAAAGCACTTACAACTGGAGATATACCATTTTCCATGTTCTTTATGGTATTTTTAGCAATTCTTACACTTTTGGGTAATCTGATAGCAGATATTCTATATGCTGTGGTTGATCCTAGAGTCAGAGTAAATTAGGGGGGTGCAGACAATGGCAAATGATGAGATGAAAGAACAAAATAGCACTTCCAATACGATGGATGACTTACAAAGAATTAAGGTTCTGTCACCAGGAAGACTTGTAGCAAAACGATTTTTTAGAAATAGACTAGCTGTTATCGGGTTAGTAATAATTTCTTTTATGATTGTATTCTCCTTTTTAGGTGGTATCCTATCACCCTACAGTCAGTCTAAGGTATTTAAAATTAATGAATCCATTCTAAAGGATTATGCTGGCGTTGCAGTAAATACAGATTACCAATATATTAATGCTGAGGGAGAAACCTTTCCCGCGATAGCGAAAGCACAGCTGATATTAGCAATTAACAAAGAGGAAGAGAGCTTTACGGCAAAGGACGTTTTGTATTCTTTAATTAAAGAGGGCGAGGAGTTTTATCGTATAGTTCAGTTCCAGGATTTTGCAACAGTTTCAACCTTAAAAGGTATTAATCGATTTAATGCAGTTACTTCAGAGGAAGTTTCCAAAGAAATGAAAGCAGCTTACGAAAGTGCAGTAAATGCAGGAGAAACCTCTTTTGAATTAAATGGAACAATTTATTACATTACTAAGAATGGTAAGAATACTGCCATAGCAGTTGCAAAAGATATTAGCCTAGTATCAAAGCTGATTTTTAATTCTTATTCAGAGGAAACTAAAATAGACTATAATTTCCGTTTAATAGCTGAGAGAGCAATGAATGAGAATTCCACTACTTTTGAGGTAAATGGAACAACATATGAAATGGAGTATAATGCAGAGGACAGATCTGCTATATTCTATTCTGTAAATGGAAGTGAAAAGGCAGAGTATGCCATTGCATCTACTATTAGTATTAATGCAGTTGTTAATGAATTTTTAACCATTGATTTTAGAGAAACAGCAAAAAATGCTATAGCAAATGGTGAAACCACCTTTATTATGGCGGATAAAAGTGGAGAAGAGATCGAATATACTATTGTTCGAAAAGACACCCAATATACCATTAGAAAGTTCACTGAATCAGAATTAATTGATATCTACGTTAGCCCTTCCTCCTCGCACTTGCTTGGAACTGATGGTAACGGTATGGATATCATGACTCGATTAATGTATGGTGGTAGAGTATCCTTAATGATTGGTTTCGTTGTAGTTATTTTGGAGATTATCATTGGTGTTATCTTAGGTGGTATTGCAGGTTACTTTGGCAAATGGGTGGATACGTTAATCATGCGTATTGTTGATATTATGTACTGTATTCCGTCCTTACCCTTGTACATCATCTTAGGTGCCATTATGGACTTTATGAAGGTGGATCCAAGGTTCCGTATTGTTATGCTGATGTTTATTTTGGCTATCTTAAGCTGGCCCGGTATTGCAAGAATGGTTCGTGGTCAAATTCTGTCCCTTAGAGAACAAGAGTTTATGATTGCTACAGAAGCTCTAGGTATTAGTGTACCAAGAAGAATATTTAAACATTTGGTTCCAAATGTTATTCCACAGTTGACAGTTATTGCAACTATGAGTCTTGGTGACGTAATCCTGGTAGAAGCAACCCTAAGCTTCTTAGGATTAGGTGTTAAGTTCCCCCTTGCATCTTGGGGTAATATTATCAATGCGGTTAATGACATTCATGTTATGACATCCTACTGGTTCGTATGGATACCTGCAGGCTTGCTCATATTAATAACAGTTCTTGGCTTTAACTTTATTGGCGACGGGTTACGTGATGCATTCGACCCTAAGATGAAGAGGTAGGTGGATAAAGTGGCATTATTAAAGAAAAGTAAAACAAAAAATGTGAATTATATCTCCGGTAAAGAAGCCCGTCAAATTTCCAAGGAAAACAGGAAGATTACCAATCAGATAGAAAAAGTTAGAAAACGTAAAAATGTTCCCAGAGAAGAATACATTACACAGATGAAAAACCCGAACAATGTTGTGGAATTTGATGACTTACATACCTATTTCTTTACTGATATAGGTACTGTTAAATCAGTTGATGGTGTATCCTTTGATATTCCACAGGGTAAAACCGTTGGTGTTGTTGGTGAATCTGGTTGTGGTAAGTCGGTAACCAGCTTGTCCTTAATGCAGTTAGTTCAAAGACCACAGGGACAGATTGTAAGTGGTTCCATTCGCTTTAATACTGGTACAGAGGTTTATGATATTGCTAAGACACCTACAGAAGAGATGCAAAAGCTTCGTGGCAATTTGATTTCTATGATTTTTCAGGAACCAATGACCAGCCTCAATCCAGTATTTCGCGTTGGTATGCAAATAGATGAGGTTATTGCACTTCATAATAATAGAATGCCTAAGGAAGAAGTAAAAGCTCGTACCATAGAGTTACTTGACATGGTAGGTATTGCCAATAGCCAAGGTGTATATAAAATGTACCCTCACGAGTTATCCGGTGGTATGCGTCAACGTATCGTTATCGCAATGGGCTTAGCATGTAATCCTAAATTAATTATTGCAGATGAGCCAACGACTGCACTGGATGTTACCATCCAGGCACAGATTTTGGAATTACTTCGTAATCTGAAAGATCAGATTAACAGTAGTATCATGTTAATTACCCATGACCTTGGTGTTATCGCAGAGATGGCAGATTTTGTGGTAATCATGTATGCAGGTAGAATTGTAGAAAGAGGTACAGCACAGGAAATTTTCAAGAATCCTTGCCATCCTTATACCATAGGCCTTATGAACAGTAAACCTGTTGTTGGAAAGACAACGGATCGTCTGTACAGTATTCCTGGTAAAGTGCCAAATCCAATTAACTTGCCAAATCATTGCTATTTTAAAGACCGTTGTGATAAGTGCTTTGGAAAATGTGAAGGAGCTTATCCAAAGGAAATATACCTATCACCGACTCATGCTGTATCCTGTTACTTGTATGACGAAGAGAAGAAAGGGGTGTAGGGCATGAATGATAATATAATCAAAGATGTTGAATCCGATAATGACATAATTCTTGAAGTAAAAGACCTTAAAAAGTACTTCCCTATAAAAACAGATGTATTCACCAAGGTGAAAGGTTTTGTAAAGGCTGTGGATGGAATTAGTTTCAGCCTGAAACGTGGAACTACAATGGGGCTTGTTGGAGAGTCTGGCTGCGGTAAATCTACAGCAGGCAGAACGATCTTACGTCTCATTGATAAGACAGGCGGCGACGTTATTTTCAAAGGTCAAAATGTTCATAAACTGACCAAAAAACAAGTTAGACAGTTAAGAACAAAGATGCAGATTATCTTCCAGGATCCATATTCCAGCCTTTCTCCAAGACTTCCTGTTGGTGAAATTATTGGAGAAGCAGTGAAGGAACATAAAATTGTACCAGATAGTGAATATGAAGCTTATTTGGACAAAATAATGGCCTCCTGCGGGTTACAGCCTTATCATAAGGATCGTTATCCTCATGAATTTTCAGGTGGTCAGAGACAGAGAATCTGTATTGCAAGAGCTTTGGCAGTAAATCCAGACTTTATCGTTTGTGATGAGCCAGTATCAGCCCTTGACGTGTCCGTTCAGGCGCAGATCATTAACTTATTAAAAGAATTGCAGGATAATCTTAACCTTACTTATTTGTTTATTTCTCACGATTTATCAGTTGTAGAGCATATTTCTGACACTGTTGGGGTAATGTATTTGGGTAGCATGGTAGAGTATGGTGACAAAAAGGACATATTTAGTAAGCCAGCGCATCCTTATACACAAGCATTATTAAGTGCAGTTCCTAATCCAGATCCTGAAGTTAAGATGAATCGTATAATACTGGAAGGCAATATACCATCACCTGCAAACCCTCCAAGTGGATGTAAGTTCCATACAAGATGTAGTAAGTGCATGGAAATCTGTAAGACTGTGGTTCCAGAGACGAGAGAATTAGAAGCAGGACATTATGTAAATTGTCATCTTTATAATTCTTAAGTAAATAACGACTAGCTTTGTGATCGAGCTAATTGATAGAAATGGGTGAAATGATGAAAGAAGATGACAAACAAGATCAAAAAGAAGATATATTGGATGTTGAAGAAGACAATAGAGTAATTGCGAATATGAATATTGAAGGTATGCCTTGGTATACTTCAAGCAAACCAGTTTATAAGAAAAGTGAAGATACCATTGAACCTTTAGGGAAAAAAGAAACAAGGAATCTGATCTTTAGTTCTATGGCTGCAGCATTATTTTTTGGACTTATATTTATATTTGTGTTCTTTCTAATCATTTTATTCTTTACAATAATATGGCGTTAATATTTTAAGCTTAGATTAATTGAATATAGGTTACGTATAAAAAA
>JAFACO010000060.1 GCA_023425485.1 Bacillota bacterium | reverse complement strand
AAAAGTTTTAGTTATTTGAAATGAATACAAGGAAGGAAGAAACAAATGAAACTTGGCATAGTTGGTTTACCTAACGTAGGTAAAAGTACATTATTTAACTCTTTAACAAAGGCAGGCGCGGAATCAGCGAATTATCCCTTCTGTACAATTGATCCTAACATTGGAATCGTTCCGGTTCCAGATGAAAGACTAAAAGTGTTGGGAGATTTATATCACACAGAAAAAATAGTTCCAGCAGCGATTGAATTTGTTGATATAGCAGGTCTGGTTAAGGGTGCAAGTAAGGGTGAAGGACTGGGCAATCAGTTTTTATCAAATATCAGAGAAGTAGATGCAATTGTACATGTGGTACGTTGCTTTGAAGACACCAATGTAATTCATGTGGATGGTTCCGTAAATCCTTTACGTGATATTGAGACAATTAATTTAGAGTTGATTTTTTCCGATCTTGAAATTCTGGAACGTAGAATATCAAAAACTGCAAAGGGTGCAAAGAATGACAAGGCACTTGCCAAAGAGTTAGAGATGCTTCAGCGTCTAAAAGCACATTTGGAAGAAGGACTTATGGCAAAGACCTATAATGACCTGGATGATGAAGAGAAAGCAATCTTTGGGGAGTTAAATCTCTTAACAGCTAAACCGGTAATCTATGCAGCTAATGTAAAAGAAGATGATTTGGCTGATGATGGAGAAAACAATGCTTATGTTGCTAAGGTTCGAGAATTTGCAAGTGAAGAGAATTCTGAAGTATTCGTAATCAGCGCACAGATAGAGCAAGAAATTGCAGAGTTAGATGATGAAGAAAAGAAGATGTTCTTAGAGGAATTAGGATTAAATGAGTCAGGACTGGAGAAACTGATTAAAGCGAGTTATCATATCCTTGGTCTTATTAGTTATTTGACTGCTGGACCAAAGGAAACCAGAGCCTGGACAATTCAGGTTGGAACCAAGGCTCCACAGGCAGCGGGAAAAATTCATTCGGATTTTGAACGTGGTTTCATTAGAGCTGAAATTGTTAACTATCACAATTTGGTGGAATGTGGCAATTATAATGCTGCAAAGGAGAAAGGTCTTGTTCGTTCTGAAGGTAAGGAATATGTGGTTCAGGATGGAGATGTGGTACTATTCCGATTCAATGTCTGATAAGTAAAAGAAAGCGGTGATCAATTGCTGGATGAGTTAAGTACAAATATAATATTTCCGAATCTGGGAATTGAATTAAAGAATATAGCGAGCGGGTTTGATATATTTGGATTTAAAATTGCGTTTTATGGTGTTGTCATTGGCTTTGGTATGCTGATAGGCTGGCTAGTAGCGCAATGGATGGCAGGTAGAACTGGCCAAGATAAAGAAGTATATCTGGACTTTGCATTGTATGCAATTATTGCTTCAGTAATTGGTGCTAGAGCATATTATGTAATATTTGCCTGGGATGAATTTTCAGGACGACCCTTAAGTATATTCAACCTTAGAACTGGTGGGCTGGCTATCTATGGTGGTATTATAACGGCTATTATTACAGCATTTGTCTATACAAAAATTAAAAAATATTCCTTTTGGCTCTTAGCAGATACAGCTTGTATAGGATTAATTACAGGTCAGATGATTGGGCGATGGGGTAATTTCTTTAACAGAGAAGCTTTTGGTAAATATACGGACAATATTTTCGCAATGCAAATTGACCGAAGGGTGGTTTCAAGTATTTATCAAAGCTCAATATCTAATGCAAAACTTGCGCAGATATACGAGGGAAAACCTGCAACGCTTGAGCGTATTTTGGAATTACGGGATAAGGTAGTAAATGTTGATGGAATACAATATATTCAAGTTCACCCTACATTTCTCTATGAATCCTTATGGAGCTTATGTTTGTTAATTGTTTTGATTTTATATACTAAACATAAACGGTTTCATGGTGAAGTAATGTTACTATACTTGGCTGGATATGGTTTGGGCAGAGTTTGGATTGAAGGTCTTCGCACTGATCAGCTGTTTTTGTGGGGAACCCCATTTGCAGTTTCTCAATTACTATCGGCAATACTTGTGATTTTTGCAGTAGTAGGTATCATTTATAAACGCAGAAGGTTGTACTTAAAGAAGCAAATAAAAAAGAGAATATAAGTGTATAAATATTCAATGGAAAAAACAGGGTGTGGGACTTATTTACCACACCCTGTTGCTTTGTCTATATATTGACATAATTTGTTCGATTTTAGAATTCTATACAAGATGTGGTAATAACTTGTCAAAATTGCATGGAAAGCCTTGTAAATTAAGGGTTTCTGTGCTATTTTTTTTGATTTAACTCTTGATTAATTCCCTATTCTAATATAAAATAAACCCATAAGTGGAGCAAAGTGGTGGAAAGTGGAGTGAAAAACCACAAAAGTGGGACAACTTTCTATGATTGCTTCAAGCATAGGATGAAGAGGGTGCTGCCATATGTTCATGGGTGAATACGATCATTCACTTGATACAAAAGGAAGAATCATCATACCATCTAAGTTTAGAGAAGAACTTGGGGAAACATTTGTTATAACCCTAGGGCTGGATGGTTGTTTATTTGTGTACCCTAAAAATGAATGGCAGACATTTTCGGAAGGCCTGATTAAACTACCAGGAACAAAGGAAGCAAGGCAGCTTCAGCGTTATTTTTTAGCAAAAGCAGCTGAATGTGAAGCGGACAAGCAGGGAAGAATATTAATACCTGCAAAGTTACGAGAGAGCGCAGGATTAGATAAGGATATCGTCTTTGTTGGGGTACTCAACAAGATTGAAATCTGGAGCAAGGAACGCTGGGAGAATAATAACGATTATGATGATGTGGATGCGATTGCAGAACATATGTCACAGTACGGAATTAGTTTCTAAAGCGGTTTCCATGTGACTAGGTACTGTAGGAGGATATGAATGGCATTTCAACATAAATCGGTTTTATTAGAAGAGACAATAGAAAACCTTAAGGTGAAAGAAGACGGAATCTACGTCGATGGAACCCTAGGGGGTGGAGGTCATTCCTACGAAATAGCCAAGGGTCTGACAACCGGAAGACTCATTGGTATAGATCAGGATGAGGCTGCCATTACCGCAGCGGGAGAACGTCTCAAGGAATACGGAGAAAAGATTACCATTGTCCGAAGCAATTATTGTAATATGAAACAGGTTTTAAAGGAGTTATCTATTACAAGTGTAGATGGAATTCTATTGGATCTGGGAGTATCTTCTTATCAGTTAGATACACCGGAGAGAGGTTTCTCTTATAAAGAGGACGCACCTCTGGATATGAGAATGGATACCAGAATGGAGCTTACGGCCAAGGACATTGTTAACAATTATACAGAGATGGAATTGTTTCGAATGATTCGTGATTACGGTGAAGATAATTTTGCAAAGAATATAGCAAAACACATTGTAAGAAGAAGACAAGAGAAGCCATTTGAGACAACATATGAATTAGTCGAGGCTATTAAGGCGGCTATACCTATGAAGATTAGAATGAATACAGGGCATCCAGCGAAAAGAACATTTCAAGCAATCCGAATTGAGCTTAATAAGGAGCTGGAGGTACTTAAGGATACTTTAAATGATATGATTGATCTTCTGTCACCGGGAGGAAGATTATGCATTATAACATTTCATTCACTAGAAGACAGAATTGTGAAGACTTGCTTTAAGAATCAGGAAGATCCTTGTACATGTCCACCGAATTTTCCAATCTGTATTTGTGGAAACCATTCAAAAGGGAAAATAATTTCCAGAAAACCCATTCTTCCCACAACGGAGGAATTGGAATACAATAAGAGATCAAAGAGCGCAAAATTACGTGTATTTGAAAAGGCTTGATGAAATCTCATCTTGAACCTCTTGTATTCCTTAACGGGCTGGTAATTGGAGCAGTTATAGCGGTTAATGTAATTTACATTACAGGGTAATAATAACTGAAAAGAGGGGTACTTGCATGGAGGCAAAAAAGAAACAATATTATAGTAATAACAGGACAAGTTATATTGAGGGCAATACGGTCCGTAAGTTAAATGCTGTTCCAGAAAGAAGAAGGGAAGAGCGGCCAACCGAAGCTCCTAGACCGCGTAGACAGGTACAAAGGCAGCCTAGGGGATTGTCAAATATGAACTTTGGGTCCTTGGTAGTTCTAGTTGCAGCTATTGTTGCAACGTTATATATGTGTGTTAATTTTCTTCAGCTGCAAACAGAGGTTAGCAGAATGGAAAAATCAATTAAAACATATGAGACAAGTCTTAAAATTCTTACAAATGAAAATGATGCAGCATATGCTGCAATTAATCAGGCATATGACTTAAATTACGTATATAAGATTGCGGTTGAGGAACTTGGTATGGTTTATCCCAATAACAATGAAGTGATAACCTATGAAGGTAGTGATTTGGAATATGTCAGACAATATGAAGACATTCCAGATTAGATCCTAACCTAAAAGTGAGGGGATTGATACGATGGAAAAAGCATATGGTAAAACAAATAGAAGCTTTACATCACGAATGCAAGCAAGACTTTTGCTTGTATTTTGTGCTATTTCTCTGTTAATGGTTGCCCTAATGGGAAGATTAATCTACATTATGCAGGTGGATGGAGATCGCTATACGAAGCAGGTACTATCCAGACAGTCCTATACCAGTGCGGTACTGCCCTACAAAAGAGGAAGTATAACAGATCGAAACGGAACCGTACTAGCACAGAGCATACTCATGTATCGGTTAATACTTGATCCTTTAAAGCTTAATGATAATCCGAAAGCACAAGCGCCAACAATGAAGGCTTTACAGGAGTATTTTGAAATAACGGAAGCAACTGTGCAGGATATTTTGGATACAAAGCCGAAGAGCCAGTATGTTACTATGTTAAAAAATGTGAATTACGATCTGGTACAAAGTTTTAATGAATATAAGAAAGAAAATGAAGAGATTTTAGGTGTTTACTTTGAAGAAGAATATGTTAGAAACTATCCCTTTAAAACACTTGCAAGTGATGTCTTAGGCTTTACTTCTGCTGATAATACAGGGTTCTGGGGCTTGGAGGAGTATTACAATGAAGAGCTAAACGGAACAAATGGAAGAGAATATGGATATTACGACTCGAATCTTAATTTAGAGCGAATTGTTAAAAAAGCGGTTAATGGTAATACCGTTGTAAGTACCATAGATGCTAATGTCCAGAGAATTATTCAGGAGAAGATTGTTGAATTTAATACTGAATTTGGAAGTAAAAACATTGAAGTTCTTATAATGAATCCAAACAATGGTGAGATATTAGGAATGGCGTCCAATCAGGAATATGATTTAAATAAGCCTCAAGACTTAAGTGGTATTTATTCTGAGGAAGAGATAACTTCCATGACAGCTGAACAAAAAACAGAGGTATTAAATTCTTTGTGGAAAAATGACATTATATCCAGTGGATTTGAACCAGGTTCTACTTTCAAGCCGATAACTGTTGCTGCAGCATTGGAAGAAAGTCTTAGTGAGCCGGAACACACCTATATTTGTGATGGCGGTGAATTGGTGCATGGTACCTATATTCCTTGTAACAAGAGGACCGGTCATGGTGAAATTACACTTGGACAAGCTCTGATGCTCTCCTGTAATGATGTTTTAATGCAGGTGGTTGCTGCTGAAGGGAAAGATACTTTTTATCAGTATGAAACAGCTTTTGGGTTTGGCAAGGCCACAGGAATTGATCTGCCAGGTGAAGCGTCAGGTATTATTTTTGACTATGACAAGTTAAATCCTATTGAGCTTGCTACCAGTAGCTTTGGACAAGGTTTTGAAAGTACTTTAATACAGTTGGGAAGTGCTTTCTGCTCTTTGGTCAATGGAGGAAACTATTATAAACCCCATATGGTTAAGAAAATTGTCAATGATAGTGGAGTGACCGTTAAGGAAATGGATCCGGTCCTTGTAAAGCAGACGGTATCAAAAAAAACCTCTGATTTCATACAGGAATATATGTACCAAACAGTTGAGGCTGGAACTGCAGGCGGAGCAAAAGTTGAAGGCTACGCAGTTGGTGGAAAGACAGGAACGGCACAGAAGCTTCCTCGTGATGCAAAGACATATATCGTTTCCTTCTTAGGTTGCGTACCTGCCATTAATCCAGAGATGGTTATCTATGTAATGATTGACGAACCACAAAATGTTGAGAAGCAGGCGAATAGCGCCATCGCTACGGAGTTTGCAAGTAAGATATTAAAAGAAATATTGCCTGCACTTGGATTTTTTCCAGACGGGGATATTGATTATTTACTTACTGATCCTAATTCAGAAGATGCAAATACACAA
>JAFACO010000031.1 GCA_023425485.1 Bacillota bacterium | reverse complement strand
ATTGTTGGTTCCTTAGTCATATTATCTGGTAGTGTTACGCATCCATTGTTTGTCTATTACTTTATTATTTGCTTAGCAATTATTCTGTCTGGATTACTGTATTATAGAAAGAATAGATCAAATATTTTATAGATATTGTTATCATATATAATTAAGGTCCTTCAAGTAAATATCAAAATAAAATGATACGCAATTTTACTTATTATCAACGTAAAAGATTATCTATGTAGAAAACAGAATGTGTCTCTAATGAGATCCATTCTGTTTTTTTATGTTTAAATTCTTAAAAAGACATTTATAAGTAATAGAGATAAGAAAAATTGGAAACACTGTTAAGTGAAAAATGCAAGTTTTACAATAATTTTAATCTTTGAAACGGAGGAAATGGCTATGCTAGAAAGAGGAAAAAATAAAAGCAAGGACAAAGAGAAAAAGAATAAAAGGCTTGATACAGTGAAACCAACCAACAATGAAGGTACTGCTGCCTGGCAGGATGCTGAGGAAAAATATAAGGTTGACAATGTGAGTAAACCATCAATTGAACGTGTGGTTGACGCAAAAGAATGGGTGGATAACGGCAGCAAGCTATAATTTAAATAGAATCTTTGGAGGTTATTCAAAATGGGAAAAATTCAAATGACAGTGGATGGAAATACAGCGGCAGCCTATGCTGCTTATGCATTTACCGATGTAGCTGCAATCTATCCAATTACTCCATCTTCGGGTATGGCAGAGTCTACCGATGAATGGGCAGCAAACGGAAGAAAAAATATATTTGGACAAACAGTCAATGTTGTAGAAATGCAGTCGGAAGCTGGAGCAGCTGGTGCCTTCCACGGCTCCTTACAGGCAGGTGCGTTAACAACCACCTTTACTGCATCACAGGGTCTGTTATTAATGATTCCTAATATTTATAAAGCGGCAGGCGAACTTTTACCAGGTGTTATACATGTGAGTGCACGTACGATTGCAACTCATGCCCTAAGTATTTTTGGAGATCATCAGGATGTTATGTCTATACGACAGACTGGATGTGCACTACTGGCTTCAGGTTCAGTACAAGAGGTTATAGATATTGCCCCTGTGGCACATTTAAGTGCGATTAAAGGAAGATTGCCTTTCGTACATTTCTTTGATGGTTTTCGTACTTCTCACGAGGTGCAAAAGATAGAAGCACTGGAATATTCAGATTATGCACAGATGTTGGATATGGCTGCAGTTATGGAATTTCGTAATCGTGCACTCTCTCCAAATCATCCTGTAATTCGAGGAACCGCACAGAATCCAGATATTTATTTTCAAGGAAGAGAAGCTTCAAATCCTTTCTATCAAGACATTATTCCTATTGTTGAGAAATACTTTAATAAAGTGGAAGAGTTTACTGGTAGAAAGTATGGTTTATTTGATTATTATGGCGCAAGTGATGCAGAATATGTAATTGTTGCCATGGGTTCTGTTACACAGACAATTGAGCAAACCATCGATTACTATAACGCACAGGGTGAGAAGTACGGATTAGTGAAAGTTCATTTATATCGTCCGTTCTCTATAGATCATTATCTGCAATGCTTACCTAAAACAGTAAAAAAGATTGCTGTACTTGATCGAACCAAAGAACCAGGAGCAATAGGCGAGCCTTTATATATGGATATCTGTTCCTGCTATATCGGAAAATCCAATGCACCACAAATTATTGGCGGCCGTTATGGATTAAGTTCCAAAGATACAAATCCAAGTCAAATTGCTGCTGTTTATAATAATTTAAAAGAAGATAGACCTAAGGAAGGCTTTACAATTGGTATAAATGATGATGTTACAAAAACCTCATTGATTGATGTAAAAGATCTTCAGGTTGAGCCAGAGGGTACCTACGCTTGCCAAGTATGGGGACTTGGTTCCGACGGCACAGTTGGAGCAAATAAGGAAGCAATTAAGATTATTGGTTCTAATTCCAGCTTAGAAGTACAGGGCTACTTTGATTATGATTCTAAAAAGTCAGGTGGTTTAACCGTTTCTCATCTGCGATTCAGTAAGGAACCAATCCGTTCAACTTATTTAGTTTCTCATGCGGATTATGTTGCATGCCATAATCCCTCCTATGTGAATAAGTATGATTTACTCCATAGTGTAAAAAATGGAGGCATCTTTGTTCTTAACACTCAATGGGAAGGTAAGGAGTTAGAGGAAAAACTTCCAAACCATTTGAAGAGAACGTTGGCTGAAAAAAATGTTAAATTCTATATAATTAATGCCATTGAAATCGCTGGTAAAATCGGGCTGGGAAATCGTATTAATATGGTAATGCAAGGCGCGTTCTTTAAGCTGACCGGCATCCTTTCCGAAGATATCTATTTAAAGGAATTAAAGTATGGTATTAATAAAATGTATGGTAAAAAGGGTGAAAAAGTTGTAAAAATGAATGAAGAAGCTGTGGATAAAGGAATTAAATCCATTCATCAAGTGAAGGTACCTCATGAATGGTTGCAGCTGGAGCCTCATAATAATACTAATACTAATGAACCTGAATTTATTCGAAACGTAATGCGTCCAATGTCGGAGCTTAAGGGTAACGATCTACCAGTCAGTGCATTTTCAGGTCGAGAAGATGGAACCTTCCCTGTTGGAACCACTGCCTACGAGAAGAGAGGTATTGCAGTTAATGTTCCAGAATGGATTGAAGAGCGATGTATACAATGTAACCAGTGTTCCTTGGTATGTCCTCACGCCGTAATCCGTCCTTTCTTATTGGATGATGAGGAATTAAAGAAAGCACCAGAGGACTTTAATACCAAAAAGGCCATCGGTAAAAATTATGAGGGTTATCATTATAAAATACAGCTAAGCCCTATGGATTGTACTGGCTGCGGAAATTGTGCAGATATCTGCCCTGCAAAAGGTAAGGCCTTAATTATGCAACCGATTGAAACACAATTGGAGAAACAGGTAGGAAACTGGAAGTTTGCCAAGGAAGAAGTAAGCTTTAAAAAGCATATTGCATATGGTCCTTCCTTTAAAGAAAGTCAGTTTAAAGAACCCCTAATTGAGTTCTCAGGCGCATGCGCAGGCTGTGGTGAAACACCATATATTAAATTAATTACACAGCTCTTTGGTGAGCGAATGATGATTGCAAATGCGACAGGCTGCTCCACTATATGGGGAGCTTCTGCACCAAGTACTGCGTATACTAAAAATCATGATGGGAAGGGACCTAGCTGGGCAAATTCCTTGTTTGAAGATAATGCAGAGTATGGCTATGGTATGTACCTTGCAGTAAAGCAGATTAGAAATAAACTGGAAGACAACATGCGACTTCTTAATTCCATGAATGTAGAAGAAAAGGTTAAGGAAGCCTTTCATGATTGGATTCATTATAAAGAGGACAGTAAATCCACCAAAGAAGCAAGTAGTAAAGTTCTTCATGTTTTGGAAGATTTTGTATCTACGGATGAGGAAATCTGCAGATTGGTGAAGGATATTATTGATCACAAGGATTATTTAACAAAACGCTCTATTTGGTTAGTAGGTGGTGATGGATGGGCTTACGATATCGGCTATGGTGGTCTGGATCATGTGATGGCCTCAGGTGAAAATGTCAATGTATTAGTATTTGATACAGAAGTTTATTCCAATACCGGTGGTCAGGCTTCCAAATCAACGCCAACCTCTGCGATAGCAAAGTTTGCGGCCTCAGGTAAGAAACAGGGCAAGAAGGATCTTGGCCGTATGTTAATGACTTATGGTAATGTGTATGTAGCGCAGGTGGGAATTCATGCAGATAATGCACAGCTTATGAAGGCATTGCAGGAAGCTGAAGAGTATGATGGACCTTCTATTATCATCGCTTATTCTCCTTGTATTAACCATGGTTTAAGAGAGGGTATGGGCAGAAGTATGGCTACCATAAAGAGAGCTGTACAGTCCGGCTACTGGCATCTATTCCGCTATAACCCTCTTTTAAAGGAAGAAGGTAAGAATCCATTTTCACTTGATTCGAAGGAGCCCACGGAAAGTTTTCGAGAATATATTATGGACCAGGTTCGTTTTAATTCCTTGGTTAAAGCATTCCCAGAACAAGCCGAAGATTTGTTTGGGCAAGCAGAAAAACATGCAAAGGAAAAGTATTTCATTTATAAACAGATGTCGGAAGCAGAACCAATTGTAATTGGCAGCCAAGCAGAAGCAGAGTAATAATAGAGAAATATGAAAAGTACAGGGAGACCGTCATTGGTTTTTCTGTACTTTTCCCATCTTTTCACTACTCGTCATAAAATAGATTTATGATATAATAGATAGGTCAATAGATATCATTTATGTGGTCGAGAAAATATGTTACTATACAGCCCTTTTGGCTGCATAGCAACAATTTGTGCACAGAAAGGCTTTAATATAACCTTTCGCGCATGGATGCAACTCGGTTGTTTATGTTTCATAGTAACAGAAATATTAATACAGAAAGGGTGGCAGAACGGAAAATGCAGTCACTTAATAACTATAAGAAAACAATGTCAGACGAAAGTACAAAAGTAGTTTATAATCTATTTTTTAAAAATGCTTTATACAGCCTAGAAAGTTATAAAGAAAATTATGAAGTAATCCATCATTATAGTATGATAGAGAATTTAACAGATGATGAAGGGGAAGCAGAGACTTTCTTGAAAATGATAGCAATAGGCAAGGTATCACCAGTACATACAAAGGATATTGCAGAAGATTATTTTAGAAAGAAATATTAAACCTACATATTTTATTTGAATTATCATATCAGAAATACAGAACGATCCATCATAAATGATATCGTGAACGTAAGATTATGACTACATAAAGATGACTTAAACAAGGCTTTCCACCTGGATTATCCAGTAGGATGGCCTTTTTTAATGCCTTTAAAATGGATTTCTTTGAATAGACAGGATTATTATTTCTTCATAAACAGACGAATAGGAAAAACATAACTTTTATGAATAAAGAAGTCAATTCTTGAGAAAATAGGTAAGGTAGGAATAAAGAAGATTTTCACTACAATTTCTTAAGGAACAGAGGAATGTTCACATGAAACAGACAATTAATTCAAAGGACATAAAAGAGTTATTTGCTAAGAGTAGCGATGTCTTAGTAAGACCAATCAAAATAAATCAAAATAATATAACTTTTCATATCTTTTGCGTGGATGGTTTAATCAATTCTCAGCTTGTGGATGAGGCGATTTTTCAATCGATTCTTGGTGATGCAAACTTGAAGGATTATCATACAGAACGTGCCGTAATGGATTATTTTTTAAGCGGAGGTGCTTACCATGTCTTTACAGATGAAGAAGAGGATTATCAAAAGTTACTGAAGTCTGTATTGAGTGGTATGGTAGCCTTTATTTTTGACGGAGAAAAAAAGGCAATCGTATATGATATACGAACCTTTGATAAACGCTCAATTTCAGAGCCAAATGAAGAAGGAGTTATCAAAGGTGCGAAAGATTCCTTTGTGGAAGTAATGCGAACAAATACCGCGCAAATTAGAAGGCGAGTTCGTTCGGAATATTTGGTAATGGAAAGCTTAAGTGTCGGAAAACTTTCAAAAACAGATATTACTGTTTGTTATATCAGCAGTGTAGCTAATATGGATACTGTGAATAAAATTAAAGAGAAATTACAAGCCATTCAAATTGATAATGTTCCTACCTCTGCCTTTATTGAAGAGTTTCTAGTCGAGAATAAGAAAAGTCTATTTCCACAGATTATGTATACCCAAAGACCGGACCGTGTATCCTCGAATTTGACCGATGGCAGAGTAGCGGTTGTGGTGGATGGAATGCCCTATGTCTTTTTATTACCCTGCCAGTTAGCTATGTTGATGCAATCACCGGAGGATTATGCCAATCACTTTATCGTTGGTTCGGCTCTTCGTGTTATTCGTTATATTGCTATGATTCTGACTATTTTCTTACAGGCATTTTATATAGCAGCCACCACCTATCAAAATCAAATGCTGCCGGTTCAACTGGCATTGTCTACTCAGGCGGCAAAACAAAATGTACCCTTTTCCTCAGCCTCTGAGGTATTAGGATTATTAATTGCCTTTGAGATACTGATTGAAGCAGGGCTTCGTCTTCCAAAGTCGGTTGGTACAGCTATGTCAATTCTAGGTGGCATTGTAGTAGGACAAGCCGCAGTAAGTGCCAATATCATATCGCCTCTGGTGGTTGTGGTGGTATCTTTGGCAGGTATCGCCGGCTTTATTATGCCAAATCAAGACCTAAGCAGTGGTATTCGTGTCATACGTTTCCTTTTTTCATTTTTAGCAGCCATAGGCGGGTTCTTTGGCTTAACAGCGGGTATTATCCTTCTACTAACTCATTTATGCAGCCTGGATAACTATGGTGTTGCTTATATTTCTCCCTTTGTTGATGTGGACAGAAGCAATCATAAAGATACGCTATTTCGTTTCCCTGTAAAATTCTTTCGAAAGCGTCCGCACAAAATTGTTCCCGAAAATAGAATTAAACAGAAATAAGAGGAGAACTGCAGATGAAGAAGTTATTTTTAGGACTTATTCTTATTATTCCAATCTTTTTAGCTGCCTGCACCCATGACATGAGTCGCAAGGAGATAGATGAGATTGATTTAGTGTTGGTTTTGGGGATTGATTATAGTGACAATGAATTTACCTTAAGTGCTCTCTACAGCACTGGTCAAGGAGCTGATCCCGAACAAGGTACTGGAACAGGGGCTGAGGCAATTGCAAAAGGATCAGGAAAGACAGCCTTTGAGGCACTTGAGAATCTTAAATTAAAGAATAAGAAGGCAATATCTATAGCTCAAACAGGCTCTTTCTTAATTGGTGAAGGTGCAGCAAAGCAAGGTCTGGATCAGTGTATTGATTTTCTTTCGAGAGATGAAACCATTAAAATGGAGGCTCTTATTTATGTCATAAAAGAAAAAAAGGCAAGTGACTTTATACAAGAAGGTATCGATAATAAGCAGACCATACATGAAGATCTTGAGGCTGTAGAACAAAAGCAGCAGGAGCAATTAACCAGGAATGACAATACCATGGTTAATATTTTAAATGATATGAGGCAGGAGTATTCCTGCGTTATGATTCCTTATTTAATTGCTGATAAATCGGGGTATTCCATAGATGGATATTCGGTTTTTGATGAATTGAAATTAAAAGATTATTTAGATCACGAAACCTCCGATGGTGTTAACTTTATCAGAAATATTATGAGAAGTTATCCAATCTATCTTGACGAAGCTGGATTATTAATCTCTTATACCAATACGAAATTGAAATCAAAGGTCCAGGATGATCTAATTAAAATTACGATTAAGGTAAGCTTTGATTCGATGGTGAAAGAAGTTCTATCAAAAGAAAATATCTTTGAACTTAGCCGAATGGAACGCTTGACAGAAAAACAGAATGAATATATCAGTAATATTATTAAAAAGCCCGTAACCTATTCCCTAAATCACGGGTTGGATATCTTAAATCTGGCAAGGCTTGTGGAAAATGATAACTTTAATGAGTGGAAGGATATCAAGAAGAACTGGTCCGAGGAAATAACGAAAATAGATTATGAGTACGAACTCCAGTCAAGAATTTCGAAAACCTTCATCCTAGGCAATGAAAATAACAAATATAAATAACGAGGAGAATCATCATGATTTATGTTTTTTGTGCAACAATTATTTATACTTTTGTTCGTCAAAAAGAAAAGCTGTTATCTAAAAAAAGAAATCTTTTTGTCTATCTCTTACTTTCTGGAATTGGAGTTACCTTAGGGATTGTTTACCTTATTAATCCGTATCTCCCCAGTGTCACTTCGGCTTTGGAAAAATATATGAAATGAGGTGTTCCTTTTGAATAGGGAAATAACCCTTCGTCAAGTTACATTTATGTACCTTTTTATCTCCATATCAACAATACTACGTCAGGTACCAGAAGCTCTTGCCAATGATGCAGGCAGAAGTGGCTATCTTAGTCCCATATGGTCAATTATTGCTACAGTTCCTCTGACTGCAATAGTAATCTACTTAATTAAAGCATATCCGGGCTTAAGTATATATGAAATTATGGTCCATCTGCTGGGTAAGTTTGTATCCAAGGTAATTATATTATGCTACCTTATTTGGATATTAATAGGATTAACTGCCAGGGTAACTGCTTATAGTTTAACAATGCAGTTTACCCTGATGCCGAAAACCAAATCGGACTTTTTCATGGTCATTATGATCTTGTTAGTGTTTTACGCGTTGCTTCGAGGAATAAGAACCATATTCCGATTTGCTGAGCTTACCCTTGGTACAGTGCTAATCTTATTTGCAGTTCTATTTTTGTGTGCTATATCAAGGATTCGAGGAGATTATCTGTTGCCAGTCTCTACCATTCGCCTTCCGAGTACAATTATGGCCTCAAAATATGTAATTGCAGTGGGTGGAAATGTAATCATTGCATTATTTTTTGCAGATAAACTTGGTGTCTCTGTGGCAAAGGAACAGATAAGAAGGCTATGGTTTGGATTACTTGCCTTTACCGGATTAGCCTTTGTTATTACCTTCTTTACCTTTGGCATCTCTGGAACCAGCCTGACTGCCAACTTACCTTTTCCGTTTTATATTACGGTAAAAAGCATCTCTTTTTTTAATATATTAGAACGATTTGAGGTATTAGTTACTTTGGTGTGTGTACTTTCAGATTTTGCCGCAATCTGTATCTTCTCCATTCTTTTGCTCAGATGCTTTACCTGGCTGTTTGGGTTAAAGGAATGTAATTATTTATACACTCCCTTAGCTATGGTTGTTTTTTACTTGACCTATTACCTATGCAGCACACAGTTTGAATTTAATTATCTTTATCGTTATGTCCTTGTTAATTCAAATCTAATTTTTATGTATATCATACCGGCTATCTTAGCCGTATTTTGCCTCTTTAAGAAAAGAAAACTAAAGAAGCAGTATGTATAGCTTATTCATAAATATGAATATCGATGGTGGAATCGTCATATTTATACATTTTATCTTCCCTAAATTCCTCTGCAACCGGATCCAGGAAATCATAAATACGACTATATTCCTTCGTTTCTTCATTTTTAACCGTTTCACTTCGGTTTAAGTATAGGAATTGGACTAAATCATAGCAATCAATCCAAATTTCGTTGTTGCTTTCCTTTTGAGATTCATCAAAGATAAGCTGTAAACCAAAATGTAAGTGCGGAGTAGTGATGTTGTTGGCATTCTCGGACGTTGAATAACCGGAACGACCTAGATATCCAATTACATCACCAGCCTGCACGATACTTCCAACCTCAAGGGATTTATTATACGGAAAATTCTTTCTAAGATGAGCATAATAGTAGTAGCGTTTATTGTCTAAGCTTCTTATACCAATACGCCAGCCCCCATATTGATTCCAGCCAAGAGCTTCTACATAACCTGATTCCACTGCAATGACCGGCGTTCCCACCTGACCCATCATATCATGCCCAAGATGCTTTCTTCGAAATCCATAACTCCTGGAAGCACCAAAATCATCAAAATGACTATAGGGATAGTATTTAGCAATGGGAAGAAAGGCTTTTAATCCATATTTGTCTTCCCAGCGCTTTCCGCCTGGAGCTGTTTCGTCTTTTACTTCAATTTTGAAATCTCCAACCATCCCACCTAGTACAGCAGAATATGCTTCATAATAATAGTCATAATACTTCATATTCTCTGTTAAGGAGGAAATGGTTGCTTCTTTACTCTTTAATTTATCTACCAGCTCGTTTAGCTGTTTTGATTTATATCTTGAAAAATCACCACCGTATTTAGCACCTAGATAAGCTAATAATTCAATCCAATTTAATTGAACCTCGTCCTTATGCGTGGCTACATCATATTCGTAGGCATCCTGCATAGCAGAAGAGCTCACATCAAAACTAACCCATTTGATATAATCTTTCTCTGCTTCTGTATTAGCTGATAATGCAGCAGCATCATTTTTATAATTCTGACCGATGATAATGGACGAAAAAATAAGAATAACAATTAATTCACATAAGATAATATGTCGAGCTTTCATTTTAAATTTCATTTTTTATACTTCCACAACGAAGGACTTGTAATATATTTATGAGAACGAGTCCATAACTATTACCATTTAAACATACATTAAGTTATTCAAAAATATCTCGAACCATTTTCTTATGAAATTTGGTATAAATG
>JAFACO010000582.1 GCA_023425485.1 Bacillota bacterium | reverse complement strand
CTATAACAGTCATACCTTGAAGTGCTTCCGGGCTATAATTTAAGTTCCCTTCTTCAATAACTTGCCGGAAGAAGGTCTTCGTTCTTAAAAAATGTACATAGGTGTTAATTACCTTTTGCGCATAATTTAGTTCATTAATATCAGCTGTTGCTGCTTCATTGGGATTGACATATAGCTGTACATATGCAGTATAGATCGGCTTTGTCATATAAGTGTTCATTATATAAAAAGATACTAGACCAACACTGGTGCATAAAACAATGAGCACAAGTCTTTTTATCATAACTGCTATTAAATCCTGTAAGGAATATTCCATTTTAAAACCTCCTGAATTGACTTACTTTCTAGATACTTGCTTGAAGATAATGTTTCAATGATAATTAAGCAATTATCTACTTATTCCCTATCGCTTTCCTCTTGTGGTGTGTTATTCACTTCTTGGGGATCCTTATAAGTTTCAATTACCTGCTTCATTGCTTTCTTTATATTATTTTTTGACTTGGATCGAAGAGCCTTACGCAAAATGCGTAATTTTTTCTCAATATCTCTGCTGGAAATGTCTGATTGACGTTCTATATATATCTTATGGTTTTTAGTAGCAATCAGTTCCTCATTCTTTTGCAGCATTTCTTCGTATAGCTTTTCCCCTGGCCGTAGCCCGGTCTCAATAATTGGTATCTGTGTATAAGGTACGTGACCAGAAAGTCGGATTAAATTTTCTGCTAAATCTATGATTTTCACTGGTTCACCCATATCAAGTACATAGACCTCAGAACTATTTGCCATCGCACCTGCTTCAAGAACAAGTTGCACTGCCTCAGAAATCGTCATGAAATACCGAACAATTCTCTTGTCTGTAATTGTAACTGGTCCACCTCTTGCAATCTGCTTTTGAAATAAAGGAATTACAGACCCATTCGAGCCAAGTACATTGCCAAATCGTACTGCAACGAATTCTGTCTTACTTTTTTCTTTCATGCCCTGAAGTATCATTTCGCAAAATCGCTTACTCGCTCCCATGATATTTGTGGGGTTTACGGCTTTATCCGTAGAGATTAGTACAAATTTGTCAACTCCATATCGATCTGCAGCCTGCACCATATGATAAGTACCAAAGATATTATTTAAAATTGCCTCTTCTGGACATTCCTCCATTAATGGAACATGTTTATGGGCCGCTGCATGAAAGATAATGTTCGGTCTATGATATTTCACTAATTGATTTACTTTTTCTTCATCCCTGACTGACGCAATCTCCACCTTAAGCCGTAATTTATTATTATAGGTTTGTTGTAACTCCTGCTGTATGTCATAGGCATTATTTTCATAGATATCAACTATGATTAATTTTTTAATTTTAGCCTTTGCAATCTGCCTGCATAGTTCAGACCCAATGGAACCACCTCCGCCAGTGACCATCACTGTTTTCTTATGTAGGAATGCTCCAATTTCTTTATCATTCAATTTCACAGGTTCTCTGCCCAACAGTTCCTCCACATTGATTTCTCTGACATTGTTCCAATAGGTACCCACGTTTTCCTCCATTAGAAAGGATAAAGTATCGGGTAGAATACGGACACGACAGTTAAGGGAAGTGCAAAGAGAAAGTATCGCACTTCTTCTTTGATAGGTTAGGGAGGGCATTGCAATTACCACCTCACTAACCTGCCTTTGTCTAAGTAATTCTTCCAGGTGATCGATGGGACCTTTAATCAATACATTATGAATTCTTTTTCCAATTTGCTCTTTATCATCATCAACAAAAAAGCTAACCTGATACTTACTTTCCGCGTTATTATTAAGCTCTTCCAATAGTTTGGCACTAAGCTCATTTGCTCCAATGATTGCTAATGGTATTAGAGCATTATTGCTTTGTTTTTTAATACCTCTGCGGTAGAGACGGTAACTCATTCTCATGAGTACCATGCAAAGAAACGCTACAGCATAGGCTATAAAAGAGTATAGAATGGGGATATAATTATCTAATAACAGGGTATTTAATATTTCAAACAATACAAATCCACTGCTGCCAGCCAGAAACAACCTTAAATATTCCTCGCTTCGAGCGTATCTCCAGAGACTGTCATAGGTTTTAAAAATATATTGGGCAAATGCCCAGCAAAATAGAAACAGCATATCATAGATTAATAAAGAGAATAGCTGTTTCTGTTGGATATCATTACTGCCTTGAAATAAGAAAAAAAGAATGCTATTTATTATAAAAAGGATTAAGGAATCTATTAAAAATACAATCTCTTGACGGTATTTACGAATGTTCAAATGAATTGCCTCCTTACCCGATAAATCTATCCGATGACGAGCAAGCCATATTTAACCCGTTTCTGCTTCAAACTCATAGATTTATATATTGGGGTTATGTTTTTGCATTTAAAGTATTACTTTCAACATAAACATATCTTTATTGATATCATATGTCACATTATGTAATTCAGTGAACGTATTGCAGCAAATGAGGCTTTTACTTTTTTATTTATTAAAAACAATAAAGGAACGATTAATTGCTCCAATAATTGAAGAGCAATTAACCATTCCTTTATCAATTCAAAACTGTAAACTTTATTTATTTCTTTAATTTATTAAACAAATCCTTATCGAATTCCGGATTAAAATAATAGAAATTCTTGCAGTCTAACTGATCCTTTGTTTTTTCCAGCGCTTCTCCGAATCTCTGGAAGTGAACGATTTCTCTACTTCGCAGGAATTTAAGAGGTTCTCTAACCTCCGGATCAGGTATCATACGAAGTAGGTTGTCGTATACCGTTCTGGCTTTCTGCTCAGCTGCAAGATCTTCGGTAAGGTCAGTAATTGCATCTCCTTTAGACTGGAATTCAATAGCTGTAAAAGGTAGTGCCGATGCTGCTTGTGGCCAGAGCGCTGTTGTATGGTCTACATAATACGCATCAAAACCAGCTTCCTTAGCCTGTTCAATGGTAAGATTTTTAGTTAACTGATATACCATGGCACAAATGACTTCCATATGCGCTAATTCTTCTGTACCAATATCCGTAAGAAGTCCACCAACTTCTTTAATGGGCATGGTATAACGCTGAGATAAATATCGCATGGAAGCTGAAAGCTCACCATCCGGCCCACCGTATTGGCTGATAATTAGCTGTGCTGTTTTTGGACAAGTTTTAGTTATTTTTACTGGGTATTGTAATCTTTTCTCATATAACCACATTTATACACACGCTCCTTCCCAAGGTATCGGACCATCTTGTCCGCAAAAGCTGGTTTCCATTTCATCACATTCAGCAATACACTGCTTTGTTAATGGATAAAACTTCTTTGCAAACTGTTTCTTTAGCTCGATTAGCTCTTTCATTCTCTGATGATATAGTTTAATAGCTTGGGCATCCTTTTCGTGGGTATCCAAATATAAGTTTAAGTCATCTAGAAAAAAACTTATCTGATTAATTTTTGTCATCAACTGTTCTCTTTCAGCATCTTTTTGTGCTTTACCTATATTTCCTGCCGAGGCAATTGGACTTTTACTCGCCATTTCAGCCTCAGAAGCAAAAAAAGGTTTGTTCAAATCATGAAAAATTGTACCAATGTTTAGAGCTTCTTCATCACTGTACAATTCGCCCCATTTCTGAATCGGAATATTTGCTATCGCCAAATGATTTTCAGACATAATAAACCCCTTTCTTGACAAAACTATTTTTGTAATCAAATTTTTAACACACGACTACAAGATTAGTATTTGCAAAAAAGGGATTTCTACGTTGGCAATTACTACATAAATCGAGTAAAATCGCCAATATTAATATTAAAGAAAATATAATTTAATTAAACCGTACCCTAAGAAACAAGGAAAGCGTTATAAATGTACAATTTTACATCCCGCAGCTAATAAAATTAAAAATATTTTATTTATAATAATAAAGATAAGGTTCCTGTAACTATCAAAATTAAGCCCAATATAGCTTTTTTTGTTAGCTTTTCTTTTAAAAATACGTAGGAAAAAACAATGGTCAATAAAATACTTAGTTTATCGATTGGAACCACCACACTTGCTAACCCATCTTTTAAAGCTCGGTAATAACAAATCCAGGAAGCACCTGTTGCCATTCCTGACAAACCAAGGAAAATCCAGCTTTTAATGTCAATTTGCTTTATAGTATTTTGCTTCTTCGTAAGAAACACAATAATCCATGCCATCACTAATACAACTATAGTTCTTATTGCGGTTCCCAGATTTGACTCAACTCCATCAATACCCACCTTACCCAATATTGAGGTCAAACTGGCAAAAACGGCTGACAGGGAAGCATACAGGATCCAACTGTTCTTTATCGTGGTTTTATCTTCTACTATGTTTTTCCTCTGAATCATCAAAAAGGTTCCAACTCCTATTAGAATTACAGCGATTATTTTAATAACTGTAATCTGCTCACCTAGGAACAAGAAGGCTAGCAGCATTGTTAATATCGTACTAGACTTATCGATGGGTGTTACTTTATTTACATCTCCAATCTGAAGTGCCTTAAAATAACATAACCAGGAAGCTCCGGTTGCTAGACCTGATAAGATTAAGAAGAGAATTGTTTTCGCATCCAACTGCGTTATTGTATTTTGAGAACCCACGATAAAGACCATGAGCCAGGAAAATGCGAGAACCACGATTGTTCTAACTGCAGTTGCAGCATTAGAGTCTGTATTTCTTATACCACTCTTAGAA
>JAFACO010000578.1 GCA_023425485.1 Bacillota bacterium | reverse complement strand
GCTCTATCCTACACTAAAGGAAATGTATGATAAGATGATATAGTCAAAACGGAATGAGTTATAGCAAGTTTGCTTGCAAATTCTGATTGGAGCAACCTGAATATATTTTATATTCATGCTATAAATGTTAAAAATTTAAAATATACGAAAGAACACTGGTTACCAATTCTATTGAGGAGGTAATCAGTGTTTTTTTGTATCTTATGTTTGAGCAGTGAAGTTTTATTTTCTAATACATATAACCATTTTGTAGAATTTGCGTACAATTTATTATGGGCATAATTGCTTATACGTTGTCAGGTAATAGGAAAATGAGCATTTGACACACGGAATATAAACGAAATATGTAACAGTACAATAGGAGAAATAATTTAAAGTATGCTAAAAAGGCAGAAGGTGTTGAAACTATGGAGATTACAAGCAAGACATTGATCACCAGAAAAGAAGATATTATGGCTACAAATTTGGATGGTGAAATCGTGATGATGAATATTGATACAGGTAATTATTATAGCCTTGGAAGGACTGGGAGTATGATTTGGAATATACTCGAGGAGTCAATGGAGGTGAGGGAGCTAGTCAGTAAGTTAATGGAGTTGTATCAGGTTAGTGAGCAGCGCTGTGAAGTCGAAGTAATGAATTTTGTAAAAGAAATGCTTAAGGAAGGATTAATAGTGGTCGGATGAGTGCGATATTTGGAATTCTACACTTAAACGGAACTCAAGTGGAGGAAAAACACCTTAAGAGGATGCAGGGGATTCTTGGTCACTATGGAGATGATGCAACAGAACTTTATAAGAAGCAAGGAATAGGGTTAGGATGCTGCTTGCATAGAATTGGAAAGTATTCCATACAGGAAACTCCTATTTATCAAAACAAAGAAAAGAAATTAGTTCTTGTGGGGGATGCCCTTATTTATAACAGGGATGAGCTTATTCGAAACCTCTTTCGAACAGAAAAGAGTAAGATATCCACACAGGAACTCTTGGTAAGAGCATACCTAACCTGGGGAGAAGACTGCGTAAAATATCTGAATGGGGATTTTACCTTTGCAATCTGGGAGGAAGATAAGGAAAGATTACTGCTCTTTCGGGATCAGTTAGGAGTGAGACCGTTATATTATTGTTATAAACCGCCGTTCTTCGCTTTTGCAACGGATTATCGCGCGCTTTTGGCACTTCCTAGTGCTGATTTACAATTAGATGAGATTAAACTGTACTCACAGCTAAGTGACACTTATCACATTGACACAGAGCGTACCTTCTTCACTGATATAAAAAGGCTCCCTCAGGCACACTTGCTGAAGCTGGATGCAATTGAACTTCAGTTAATAAAATACTGGACGCCAGGTACGAAGAAGAGAGCTAGACAACGAACAGAAGAGGATTATAAAAGTGAGCTTTATCGTATAGTGGAAGATTCTTTGGTACTTAGAATTAATTTTTTTAAAGAGAAAATTTGTTCAGAATTCAGTGGTGGGTTAGATTCCTCTGTTATCACCATAATGGCCAGTCGTGAGTTAAAGAAGAAAAAAAGAGAGCTGGAAGCTTATTCCTGGTCGCCCGGTTATGAGCTGCTTCAAAAGCAAAAAAAGGATGAAAGAGAAATTATGTTAAAGGTTTGTAAGAAGGAGGGCTTTGACTGTGATTTTCGAACCTTTTACCTTACTCCCCAGCAAGAATTAAGAACTCGTCCAGCTTTGACTGATGGACAGAGAAGTGAGGAGCATCGACAGATTCTTCAAGAAATATCCTTAAAAGGAAACTCCTTGATTTTAAGCGGTTGGGGTGGAGATGAAGGAATAAGTCATAGGGCAGATATCTACGAACTGTTATTTCACAGACATTTTATATGTTTTCTAAAAGAAGCAAAAATTTTATCCAGAGGATCGTTCCTTAGATTTATAAAGTTAATTCTTTTATCTCCGTTTTATTTACTCTCTCGTCCTTATAGTTTTTTAGGAGGGCAGAACAATAAGATACCCAATATTATGAACAAAGGATTCGAAAAGAAAATAAAACCAAAATGTAAAAAGGATATTTTACATTTTAAAACTAATCCAATAAAGCATATGGAATCAGGCGTAAGTGTAAGCCGGAGCGAGCTGATGGCATGGGTATCGGCAGATTATCAATTGCAGTATGTGTTTCCATTTCTAGATTACCGTGTTGTTGATTTTGCATTATCCATCCCGAGGCATTGGTATTATAAAAAAGGCATCAGTCGTTATATCTATCGAAAGGCTTTTGAAGAGGTATTACCAAAGGAGCTTTGTTACCATAGAGGGAAAATAGATGTTGCCAGAGAAGTTTTTTGGAAGGAAAATGAAAAGCTTCAGCAAAAGGCAGAGCTTGCGCTGGATGTGATAGATAAGGATAGGTTTAATAATTATCTGGACTGGGATAGGGTGAAAGCACTTGTCAAACAAAAGTATTTTGAGACTAGGACCAGAGAAGCAACCTTTACCCTCTATAAGTTATTGTTGTGCTATGATATTCAGCGCATTGTATTAGAGGCGGAGAATATCAGGAAAAGCGAAGAAGATGAGAATGAGGAAGTAAACGAATAGATAGATGAATAAATAGATAATAAATAAATGAAAAAATAAATGAAAAAGAGAATGAAATAGAATAAGCGTTTGACAGTGATAAACGTTAGAAAAGAGCGGATAATTTATATCCGCCCTTTTCCAGCCCTTTTTATTGGAACGATAAAATGAAAACAGTAGTATCATTTTATGAGGGACCCTGAACAGTTAAAATTTCGATTGGTAATATAACCAGACCGCTCTTTGTAATCTGTTTTGTATTAAGAATTTGGAGATTTGGTGTTTCCCAAACCATTTTATTATTAAGGTTTTCTGACATAAAAACTCCTTTCCGTCAAAAATCATTCACTGTTACAAAAAATCATTTGAATGATTATTCTGATCTATGATCAATTAATATTACCTGCTCACGCGAAAGCCTGACACGACATAAACTATATTACTAGGAAAACTTAAAGAAGTTCTACTATATCTTATGATATTTTTCAAGAAAAGTACCATGGATGCGACACAAAGTGACAAAACAAAATGAAAGTCTAATATTTATTTAATAGGAGTGACCAATGGGTAAAAAAAAGCGAAACAATTCAAACTTATATACGGAATTGAAACTTTTAGTTCTTTGCTCCGTTGATATACAAACGCAGAAGCAAAAAAAAGATATGTTAAAGCTATTGCAAAGGAATATTGATTGGGAAAAATTTTTCCAATTAGCAGTAAAACATAGAACCTATCCATTGGTTAGTAAGAACCTGAAAAATATAGAACTACAGAATATGGAAGGTCTGATTTTGATAGAAGAACTTTCCTCCATGAATCAATTAGATTCCTTTCTTCAAATGAGCGAACTCCTCCGACTAATGAATAACTTTAAAAAGCTGGATATAAAAGCAATATCAATAAAAGGCCCGGCATTAGCCAATTATGTATATGCTGACATGTCTATGCGTGTATCAAGAGACATTGATATTCTAGTCTCAATAGAGGATCTTACTATGGTGGATCGAATATTGATTGGAGAAGGCTTTGTACCTATCGAAGCCTCAAAACAAGCATTTCTTCAATATAAAAACTATGTTCTAAAAAACTTTCATCATACTTCCTATAAAAATGAAATAGGTATCCAGCTTGAGTTACATTGGTGTTTAAACGAGGGAGATGATACTCTTTCCTTTGAAACTTTATGGGAGTATAGAAAAGAAAGTCAAATATATGGAAGAACAGTCAATCTACTAAACGACGAAGAAAATTTAATTTATTTAGTTGTTCATGGTTCCAAGCATGCCTGGAAGAGGCTTCGCTGGATCTGCGATATCTACGAAATTACCTGTAAAAAGGAGATTGACTGGAATTACATCATCCGGAAAATGAAAAAGCAAGGTAAGTTGCATTTACTGCATCAAACCTTCTTGCTATTAAATAAACTATTTCAATGTCAGCCGCCTGTAAGATTAAAGGCTTCTGGAAAAGTACGCAGAGCAGGGAGGCATTTAGCTGCCATCGCGCTTCAATTCCTTATAAATACGGAGGAAGAGCCTGAAGCATATGGGCAATCTCTATTTTATCTTTATAAGAGGTATATGTTTATCTGGAATAAAGGTATTTTCAAAAAACTTCGCTTTTTACTAGGTCACTTTAAACCCACATTGGAAGATTTGGCTATAGAAAAACGAAAGGGAAAGCGGTTTCTATTATACTATGTAACCCGACCTTTTCAGATTATAAAGAGAATTGCCATAAGAAGAAACTTAGATTAATAGTTAATAGTCGGGTAGATACAGTGACATTGTTAGTGCATCAAGAAAGGAACATGAATGAGATACTATCAGGCCTTTGGGCTTATTATAGAATCTGATATCCCAATGGAAGAACTGCTCCGCGCAGAGGTTACTATAAGCGATGTAGAGATGAAAAAGGGAAGAGTACCAGAAGTCCTGGAAAATGCTTTGGTTAATACAGATACATTTAAGGTGAGTAAGAACGAGTACCTAGCTTCTATTAATGAGGTTGGCAAATTCTACGTTGCAAAGGGAAAATACATTTTGTATGAACCGGTTGGTGAACAAAATATTGAGATAATCAAACTTTACCTGCTTGGCTCCTGTATGGGAGCGATTCTGTATCAGCGAAGAATATTACCCTTACATGGCAGCTGTATTAAGACAATGGATAAGGCGGTAATTATTACAGGAGCCAGCGGAGCTGGTAAGTCAACGATTGCTGCAGCCTTACGACAAAGAGGAGGCTTATCCCTGTCGGATGATGTGGTAGCAGTTAATTTCATAGATAATGCACTCTGGGCAATTCCTAGCTATCCGGGAATTAAGCTTTGGGAGGATGCGCTTATAAGAATGAACATTGAAAGCGATAAAAGAAGTCTGGGGCGTTATAAGGAAGAATACACAAAATATGCGCTCAAGAATGTAAACGAATTTTATAACCTGCCACAGGAAATAAGTAGTATCATCGAACTCATCCCGATAGAGCAGTCCCATGTAGAAGTAGACGAAATTATAGGAGCAAAAAAATTAGAACTAATCGTAAATAATATGTTTAAAGGGCTTATAGCAGAGGCGATGGGTCTTAGAAGCTGGTATTATAAACAATGTGTGACGATAGCAGCTGGTACCAAAATCTATACCATAAAAAGACCTAAAAATATACCCAAAGAGCAGGAAATTGCAGAGATAATTCTAAGGTTAACAAGTGATTGTGGAGCAAAATAGTGTAAATAATTATTTTTTCATAGAGCGAAGGTATTCGTTTTTAATTCGCTCTGCAAATATTGTGCCTGTACCCTATAGTTTGCAGACATTAAGAGAGGCGTGGTTATTTATATGAAAAATATTCTGAACTTTTTAAGACTGCCACTTAAAATTAAGAAAATCCTACTGGAAGCAAGTGTTGCTTTATTATTTGCAAAAATACTCATTTCCTTTACCAAGTTAAAAAGTATTACTAAGCTCTTGGGCAAAAGCAATCAAGTAATGAAAGGGTCAGGTACAGACATAGATTTGTTGAAGGTAAGTGAGGTATCCTATTCAGTGCAAACAATGAGTCGTTTTACCCCCTGGGAAAGTAATTGTCTGGTTCAAGCCTGTGCAGCTAAGTTTATGTTAAATCGAAGAAAGCAGCCAAGTACGGTTTATTTTGGATTGGCAAAGGATGAGCAGGGTAATATGATAGCACATGCTTGGGTAAAATGCGGTAAGCATTTTGTAACAGGTGGAGATGGGAGCACACATTTTATAACTACAGGAAGCTTTTCCTGATAGCTTAAACATTTAAGAATAGGATAGATAAGAGTAATAGAAAATAACTTTTGCTTTGAACATTTTGTAGTAGCGCTTAAGCTTTAGTAAAGGTTAATTGATGAAAATATTTATAAATTGATATGAAAGTACAGGTATGCTAGAATAAGACGTGGCAAATAATAGCATTACTGACATTAGAATAAGAGATTAGAAAGGAGCTGCTGATCATGGAGCAGTATACTTCCTTTGCTTCGGTTTATGACATGTTCATGGATAATGTACCATATGACGAATGGGCAGATTATGTTCAGAAGCTTTTGAAAAATTATAAGATAGAAAACGGGTTGATTCTTGAATTGGGTTGTGGGACAGGCAGTATGACCAGGCTATTAGCAGAGCGTGGCTATGATATGATAGGCATTGATAATTCTGAAGAAATGCTTCAAATTGCCAGAGATAAAGGTGTGGGTTCTAAGGACATACTTTATCTGTGCCAGGATATGAGAGAGTTTGAATTATACGGTACCGTATCAGCTGTCATCAGTGTTTGTGATAGTATGAACTATATCCTTTCTGAAGAGGATCTTTTAAAGGTTTTCAAACTGGTTAATAACTATCTGGATCCACAAGGGTTGTTTATTTTTGATTTGGATACAGAATATGCCTATGAGGAGCTAATAGGTGATCAAGTTATAGCTGAAAATCGTGAAGAGGGCAGCTTTATATGGGAAAACACCTATTATGAAGAGGAAAGGATTAATGAAATTAACCTTACTTTATTTATACCCGAGAAAGGGACAGACACAGCAGCTGATGAAAAGGTTATATTTCATAAATACGAAGAAACGCATCAGCGAAAGGCTTATTCCATAGATACTATAAAACAATTAATTGAAGAAGCTGGAATGGAATGGGTTGCAGTTTATGATACCCTTACTGTGAAAAAGCCTAAAAAAACTTCGGAAAGAGTATATATCATAGCAAGAGAAAAGAGACAGAAAGATAAGCTTTATGTTACTACTGATTTAGAGAATAAATGAAGCAGTTACGAAGATAATGAAGTACAAGAGGACTTAGCTTAAAGGCGAGGTTTATAGTTATAAGAATGGAGATTATTATGAAGGATTATATAGTGCGTGCAAGTGCAGCAGATAATCAAATACGTGCCTTTGCAGCAACCACAAGAGAATTGGTAGAGTATGCGAGAGAAATTCATGGGACAAGTCCTGTGGCGACGGCAGCTCTTGGAAGACTATTGACTGCGGGAGCAATGATGGGAAGTACTATGAAGGGTGAAAATGATATTTTAACTCTTCAGATAAAAGGGAATGGTCCGATTGGAGGACTTGTGGTGACAGCGGATTCCCATGCTACCGTGAAGGGATATGCATATCATCCTGAGGTTATGCTGCCTGCCAATGAAAAAGGTAAGTTAGATGTGGGCGGAGCTCTTGGAGCAGGAATTTTAAGTGTAATTAAGGACCTTGGCTTAAAAGAGCCATATGTGGGACAGACACATCTGGTTTCTGGTGAAATTGCAGAAGATTTAACTTATTATTTTGCAACAAGTGAGCAGGTGCCATCCGTAGTTGCCCTTGGCGTACTTATGAACAAAGAAAATACAGTAAGAAGAGCGGGAGGTTTTATCCTTCAGCTTCTTCCCTTTGCAGAGAATGAGATTATCGATAAATTAGAGCAGAAGGTGAATGGAATTGCCAGCATCACCAAACTGCTTGATCAGGATATGACGCCAGAGCAGATACTGGAACATATTCTTGGTGATTTTGGACTGGAAATTCATGAGAAGATAGATACCTCTTTTAAATGCAACTGCACAAAAGAGAGAGTGGAGAAAGCAATTGTATCAATTGGCAGAAAAGATATTAATGAGATGATAGAAGATAATGAACCCATTGAGGTAAATTGTCATTTCTGCAATAAGCATTATCATTATACAGTGGAGGATTTAAAGGAAATAATTAAATATAGTAATTAGTGTAACGTTACTTTATCGCTTAAAATAGACGATGAAAAAGCTATTAAATTTATCTTTGCAATATTATGGGAACAAGATAGAACAAAAAGAGGATAAGGTAATCCATTGTGGTTAAGGATATAAGAGGGTAAAATAGATTGATTTTTTAAACTTATTACCAAAATCAATTAGATGGGAAATAAATAATTAAATAAAAAAGAAATATTGCCTAGGAAAAAGGAATATTCAAAGTGTTTATTTAAAAGCAATTAATTCTTTGAATCCAAATCTATATTTCTTTAAAGAATGGAGGAGCGTTATGAATTACGGTTATTTTGATGAAAAGAACAAAGAGTATGTTATTACCAGACCTGATACACCGGCACCTTGGGCAAATTACTTAGGATCACCGGAATATGGTGCAATTATTTCTAATAATGCAGGTGGCTATAGCTTTGTAAAGAGCGGAGCAAACGGAAGAATCTCCCGTTATATCTTCAACCAGGAGGATAAGCCGGGTAGATATGTATATCTTCGTGACGACGATGAAAAGGATTACTGGTCAGCTTCCTGGCAGCCAGTGGGTAAACCACTTACAGAATATCAGAGCCAGTGTCATCATGGAACTGCTTATACAACAATAAAAGCACAGTATAAAGGGATTGAATCAGAGGTGCTTTATTATGTTCCTTTGAATAAAACACATGAGGTTTGGAAGGTGACTGTGAAGAATACCAGTGACAGACCTCGTAATATTTCCACCTTTGGTTTTATCGAATTTACCAATGAAGGTAACTATGAGAATGATCAGGTAAATTTACAATACACCTTATTTATAACAAAGACTTATTTTAAGCGTAATCGTATTCTTCAAATGATTAATGAGAATCATTACAAGAACGCAGAAGGTTCCAACGGCAGAGAGCGTTTCTTTGGTTTGTCCGGTGCAGAAGTTACTTCCTATAACGGTGATAAGTCTCATTTCATTGGCAACTATAGAAGCTATGGCAACCCTATTGCAGTGGAGAACGGTGAATGTGATAACGCGCTGAACTATAACTCCAACTGTTGTGGTGCACTTCATACCAAAATGACTTTAAAGCCTGGTGAGAGCAAGGAATTTGTTTTCTTACTTGGACGTAAGGATGATAAAGAAGCCAGTGAATTATTATCCTACTACGACAATACCACGGTGGTAGAGAAGGAACTTGCAGAGTTAAAGACCTTTTGGCATGGCAAATTAGCGAACTTTCAGGTAAATACACCAAGTGACAGTTTTAATGCAATGATTAATACCTGGAATGCGTTCCAGTGCTTTATCACCTTTATCTGGTCCAGAGCAGCTTCCTTTATCTATGCAGGTCTTCGTAATGGGTATGGATATCGTGATACGGTTCAGGACATTCAGGGTATAATCCACTTAGATCCCCAGCTTGCAAAAGAAAAGATTCAGTTCATGTTATCTGCACAGGTAGATAACGGCGGCGGACTACCTTTAGTTAAGTTCACTCACAACGCAGGTCATGAGGATACCCCGGATGATGCTTCCTATGCACAGTCTACCGGACATCCTGCATATCGTGCGGATGATGCACTTTGGTTATTCCCTACAGTTTATAAATACATGGCAGAAACAGGCGATAAGAAGTTCTTAGATGAAGTAATTCCATATGCCAATAAGGATGAAGGTGATGTATATGATCACTTAAAGAGAGCCATCAACTTCTCTATGGAACGCTTAAGTGTTCATAATATGCCTGCTGGTCTGCACGCTGACTGGAATGATTGTCTAAGACTTGGTAAAAAAGGTGAATCTGTATTCGTGGCATTACAGCTCTATTATGCAATGTCCGTAATCCGTGACATAGCAGTTGATCGTAAAGACAACGAGTATATCACCTATTTAGATAAAGTTCAAAAAGAATTAAAAGAGACCATCAATGTAAACTGTTGGGATACCGATCGTTTTATCCGTGGCTACAAAGAAGATGGACAAATGATTGGTGCCAGAAAAGACCCAGAAGCTAATATATGGTTGGAGCCACAGGTTTGGTCTGTAATCAGTGGTTTAGCTACCGCAGAACAGGCTGAAAAGGCTTTGGAAAGTGTACACAGAGAATTAAATACTCCATATGGTGCAAAGTTAATGGGACCTTCCTATGTGGATCATGCTTTTGAAGGTGCATTAGCAATTCTCTTCAA